>NZ_CBCRZG010000018.1:0-92740 GCF_965137015.1 Tsukamurella hominis
AAGCCGCACCCCGGCCCCCGCCCGGGCGGTCCGCGCCCGCATGCCCCGGCCGCCGCGCAGGCCGTGCCGCGGACGCGCCCGGCGTCCGATCCGACGAAGCACGGCCGGGTCGACGAGGACGGCACCGTCTACGTCGTGACCTCCGGCGGCGAGCGCGCCGTCGGCTCCTGGCAGGCCGGAGAGTCAGCGGAGGGCCTCGCGCACTTCGGCCGCAAGTACGACGAGCTCGCCACCGAGGTGGAGGTGCTGGAGGAGCGCCTGGCCAGCGGCACCGGCGACCCGAAGAAGATCCGCGCCGCGGCCCAGCAGGTCGCGGACACGCTGCCCACAGCCGCCGTCGTGGGCGACCTCGACGGCCTGGCCGCCCGTGTCGGCGCCCTGCTGACGGGTGCCGACACCGCCATCGTGACCGCGCAGGCAGACCGGGAGAAGAGCCGCTCCGAGGGCATCGCCCGGAAGGAGGCGCTCGCCGCGGAGGCCGAGCAGATCGCCGCCGAGGCCACGCAGTGGAAGACTGCGGGTGACCGGATGCGCGCCCTGCTCGACGAGTGGAAGACCATCAAGGGCGTCGACCGCAAGACCGACGACGCCCTGTGGAAGCGCTACTCCAAGGCCCGCGACGCGTTCAACAAGCGGCGCGGCGCGCACTTCGCCGAGCTCGACCGCGAGCGCGCCGGCGCGAAGGCCCGCAAGGAGGAGCTGATCGCCGAGGCCGAGAAGCTCAAGAACGACACCTCATGGGGTGAGACCTCGGCGAAGTTCCGCGACCTGCTCGCGAAGTGGAAGGCCGCCGGCCGCGCGCCGCGCGACACCGACGACGCGCTGTGGGCCCGGTTCAAGGGCATCCAGGACGAGTTCTTCTCGGCGCGCAACGCCGCCGCCGACGAGCGGGACGCCGAGTTCTCCGAGAACGGGAAGGCCAAGCAGGCGCTGCTCGACGAGTACACCCCGCGCATCGAGTCCGCGCAGAGCCTCCCTGCACAGAAGGCCGCGCTGCGTGAGCTGCAGGACAAGTGGGAGGCGATCGGCAAGGTCCCCCGCGACCAGATGGGCTCGCTGGAGGCCGGGATCCGCGCGCTCGAGAAGAAGATCAAGGCCGCCGACGAGACCCAGTGGCGCCGCACCGACCCCGAGGCCGCCGCCCGCGCCGCGCAGTTCCGGGACCGCGTCGCTCAGTTCGAGGAGCAGGCCGAGAAGGCCGAGAAGGCGGGCAAGACCAAGGACGCCGTGCGGCTGCGCGAGCAGGCGCAGCAGTGGCGGGAATGGGCCGACGCCGCGGAGGGCGCGGTCGAGAACCGCTGACCCTCAGAACGACGACCGCCCGGCGAGAATGCTCGCCGGGCGGCCGTCGTCGCCGTCGCTACTACGCCTGATCGGTGGGGCGCTGCGGGCGCGGCGGCTGGTGGCCGATGCGGTTGGACCGGGCGAACTCGTCCCACTCCTGCGCGGCGTCGCGGCGCTCCTGCTCGGCCGCGAGCTGGAACGGAGTGCGGGCCCAGATGGTCTTGATCCAGACGACCGCGAGCACGATCATCGCGAGCCAGCCGAGGTAGAGGCCGATCCCGGCCCCCGTGGGCGGCTCGCCGTGCAGGCCGGTGGTCTGCCGCGACCAGACGGAGAGCAGGCCGAAGACGATCGCGACGCCGCAGCCCGCTCCGGCGATCACGGACAGTACCCAGCGCCGGGTCAGCAGCGCGGCGCCGGAGGCGAAGACGCCGAACAGCACCTCGAGCCAGACGAAGATCTTCGACACGATGACCAGCGAGCTGCCCTCGATGTGCGGGTCGCCGGTGATGATCTCGATGCCCGTCACCGAACCGGTGTGCGGCAGCGCGAGCGAGCCGATCACCACGACCACGGCGATCGCGGCCACCAGGATCCGCGGGCTGACCTGGAACTCGCCGGCGAGCTTGCGCTCGACGGACTCGACCTGCGAGCGCAGGCTCTCCAGCTCTTCGGCGCTCCGGGGGTTCTCGCTGTCGGCGTTCATGGCCTCCATTGTCCACCCCGCGGCCGACGGTGTCTCCTACAGGTCGTCGTAGAGACGGGTCAGCAGGTCGAGCACCCCGTCGACGCGGGTGCGGCGACGGGCGCCGGGCGGCCGACGGGAGGCAGGCCGAGGCCCACCCCGACGGGCGCCGTGACGGGGGTGATGGCGGCCTCGACGTTGTCGCCCGCGCGGGTGCGGCGGTGACTGAGAACGCCGCCGTCGGCGACGAGGTGGTGCGGCGCGGCGCCGGTGATCTCGACCTCCACGACGTCGCCGGGGCGGATGCCCTCGCCGCCCGCGAAGTGCACGAGCCGGCCGTCGCGGGCCCGCCCGGACATGCGCTTGGTCTCGGCGTCCTTGCGCCCCTCGCCCAGCGCGACGAGCAGCTCGACGCGCCGACCGACCTGCTTCTGGTTCTCCTCGAGCGTGATCCGCTCCTGCAGCGCGATGAGCCGGTCGTAGCGCTCCTGCACGACCTTCTTCGGCAGTTGGTCGGGCAGGTCCGCGGCCGGGGTGCCGGGGCGGATCGAGTACTGGAACGTGAACGCCGAGCTGAACCGGGCCTTCTCCACCACGTCGAGGGTGGCCTGGAAGTCCTCCTCGGTCTCCCCCGGGAAACCGACGATGATGTCGGTCGTGATCGCGGCGTGCGGGATCTTCTCGCGGACGCGGTCGAGGATGCCGAGGAACTTGGTGCTGCGGTAGCTGCGGCGCATTTCCTTGAGCACGCGATCCGAGCCGGACTGCAGGGGCATGTGCAGCTGCGGGCAGATGTTCGGGGTCTCCGCCATGGCGTCGATGACGTCGTCCGTGAACTCCGCGGGGTGCGGGCTGGTGAACCGGACCCGCTCGAGGCCCTCGATACGGCCGCACGCGCGCAGCAGGTCGGCGAACGCGCCCCGGTCGCGGGGCAGCTCGGGGTCGGCGAAGTTCACGCCGTAGGCGTTGACGTTCTGGCCCAGCAGGGTGACCTCGGAGACGCCCTGGTCGACGAGGGCCTGCACCTCGGCGAGGATGTCGCCGGGCCGGCGGTCGACCTCCTTGCCGCGCAGGCTCGGCACGATGCAGAACGTGCACGTGTTGTTGCAGCCGACCGAGATGGACACCCATCCCGCGTACGCGCTCTCGCGGCGGGCGGGCAGCGTCGACGGGAAGGCGTCGAGCGCCTCCTTGATCTCGACCTCCGCCTTCTCGTTGTGCCGCGCGCGCTCGAGCAGGGTCGGCAGAGATCCGATGTTGTGGGTACCGAAGACCACATCGACCCACGGCGCCTTCTTCACGACGGTGCCGCGGTCCTTCTGGGCGAGGCAGCCGCCGACGGCGATCTGCATCCCGGGCCGCTCCCGCTTGATCGGCGCGAGGTGGCTGAGGTTGCCGTACAGCTTGTTGTCGGCGTTCTCCCGGACCGCGCAGGTGTTGAAGACCACGAGGTCGGCCTGCTCGCCACCGTCCGCGCGTACGTAACCGGCGTCCTCGAGCAGGCCGGAGAGGCGCTCGGAATCGTGCACGTTCATCTGGCACCCGTAGGTGCGGACCTCGTACGTTCGGCTGGCGGGGGCTGCTTCGATCACCTCACCAGGATAATCGGCGGGGGCAAATCACCCTCGTTCACAGATTTCCGGCACGAATCCGCCCGAGTTAACGCGAGCGAAACCTCCGAACTCATAGGCTCGGACAATGACCACTCCCGCGACTGAGCCCACAGGCTCCGCTCCGATGATCGAGATCGAATCAGTCGATAAGCACTTCGGCGACCTCCATGTGCTCAAGAACATCAACCTGACGGTCCCGAAGGGACAGGTCGTCGTCATGCTCGGTCCCTCGGGCTCGGGCAAGTCGACGCTGTGCCGGACCATCAACCGGCTCGAGCCGATCGATTCGGGCACGATCAAGATCGACGGCGCCCTCCTCCCGGAGGAGGGGCGCGGCCTCGCGGGGCTGCGCGCCGAGGTCGGCATGGTCTTCCAGTCGTTCAACCTGTTCGCCCACAAGACGATCCTCGACAACGTCACCCTCGGCCCGATCAAGGTCCGCAAGCAGTCCAAGGCCGACGCGGAGAAGCGCGCGCTCGAGCTGCTCGACCGCGTCGGCATCGTCGCGCAGAAGGACAAATACCCCGCCCAGCTGTCCGGCGGCCAGCAGCAGCGCGTCGCCATCGC
The DNA here is from genome assembly GCF_965137015.1 of Tsukamurella hominis. Taxonomy (NCBI): domain Bacteria; kingdom Bacillati; phylum Actinomycetota; class Actinomycetes; order Mycobacteriales; family Tsukamurellaceae; genus Tsukamurella; species Tsukamurella hominis. Next base: position 4,150 of record NZ_CBCRZG010000018.1, read on the forward strand.
CCGCGCGCTCGCGATGGGCCCCAAGGTCATGCTCTTCGACGAGCCCACCTCCGCGCTCGACCCCGAGATGGTCAACGAGGTGCTCGACGTCATGGTGGGACTCGCGAAGGAGGGCATGACGATGGTCTGCGTGACCCACGAGATGGGCTTCGCGCGCAAGGCCGCCGACCGCATCCTGTTCCTGGCCGACGGTGAGGTGGTCGAGGACACCGAGCCCGAGTCCTTCTTCACCGCACCGAAGTCGGACCGCGCCAAGGACTTCCTCGGCAAGATCCTGGGGCACTGATGACATCACCACAGACCACTCGAACCCGACGGTGGCGGGGCGCGGTCGCGGCCGTCGCCGCCGCCCTCGTGACCGTCCCGCTGCTGTCCGCGTGCGGCACCGACACCCCGCGCAGCCTGCTGGCCTCGATCAAGAACGGCGACGTGGTGCTCGGCACCAAGTACGACCAGCCCGGCCTCGCCAACCGCGACCCCGACAAGTCCCACTCGGGCTCCGACGTGGCCGTCTCGGAGTTCGTGATCAAGCAGATCGCGAAGAACAACGGCTGGTCCGAGCCGAAGATCACCTGGAAGGAGACCCCGTCTCCTCTTCGTGAGCGGATGATCGAGAACGGCGAGGTCGACATGATCGCGGCCACGTACTCGATCAGCGCGGCACGCACCAAGAAGGTCACCTTCGCCGGCCCGTACCTGACCACCTATCAGGCGCTGCTGGTGAGCAAGAAGACCGCGAACCCGATCCGCAGCCTCGAGGACCTGAACTCGGGCCGGAAGCTGTGCTCGGTGTCCGGCTCGACGTCGGCGATCAACGTGAAGGCGGCCCTGCCGAACGTCCAGCTGCAGCAGTACGACGGCTACGCCTCGTGCGTGGAGGGCGTGCGACGCGGCGTGCTGGACGCGCTCACCACCGACGCGACGATCCTCGCCGGCTTCCAGGCCAAGTACCCCGACGAGTTCGACATCGTCCCGATGACCTACCCGAAGGACGTGACCCTGACCAGCAGCACGGGCACCAAGACCGAGAAGAAGAAGGGCGACCAGTTCTCCACCGAGCGCTACGGCATCGGCCTGCGCAAGGGCGACGCCGAAGCGCTCAGCGAGGTGAACAAGGCCCTGCGCCAGATGCTGCTCGGCGAACAGGGCACCGCGACGTACGACGCGGAGGCAGTCCCCGCGGTCCCGTCGTGCGTGGTCCCGGCGGCGGTCGTCTCCACCTTCACCGGCCTCGCCTACGCCAACCCCGACAACGAGCTGTTCAAGGCGCTGCGGGAGAACCTGGGCGAGTACGCGAACACGATGATCGAGCAGGGGCGCCCCGTCGAGGGCGGCAAGCCCAAGTCGGTCCTCGTCGCCGTGCCCGGCGATCAGAGCTGGCTGCTTCCTGACAAGGACGGCAACGTGACCGTCACCGTGAACGGTAAGGCGATGACGCTACCGAAGGCCGATCCGCAGGCGCAGTGCGCGAAGGCAGGTGTCTGACATGTGGGAAGACCTCGGGCCACAGCTGTGGCCGGCGTTCTGGGTGACCATCAAGCTGACCTTCTTCTCGGCGATCGGCGCCACCATCTGGGGCACGATCCTCGCGGGCATGCGCGTCTCGCCGGTCCCGGCGATGCGGGTCTTCGGCACCTGGTACGTCAACATCGTCCGGAACACGCCGCTGACGCTGATCATCCTGTTCCTGTCCCTCGGCCTGTACCAGAACATGGGGTTCGCGCTGGCGCCGAACAACGCGGACTTCACGGAGAACAACAACTTCTGGCTGGCCGTCGTCGGCTTCATCGTCTACACTGCCACCTTCGTCTGTGAGACCCTGCGGTCCGGCTTCAACACCGTGCCGCTCGGCCAGGCCGAGGCGGCACGCTCGCTGGGCCTGTCCTTCATGCAGGTCTTCCAGCTCATCGTGCTGCCGCAGGCCGGCCGCGCGGTGATCGCGCCGATGGGCAGTGTGCTCATCGCGCTCACGAAGAACACCACGATCGCGTCGATCATCGGCGTCGGTGAGGCGGCCCTGCTGATGAAGGAGCAGCTCGAGCTGCACAGCGATCAGCTGATCCTGATCTTCGTGATCTTCGCGGCGGGCTTCATGGTGATCACTCTGTTCGAGGGAGCCGTCTTCGGCTACTTCGCCAAGCGACTGGCGGTGAAGCGATGAGCACGAAGTCCACCTCGACCGTCCTCTACGACGCGCCGGGTCCCAAGGCCCGGGTGCGCAACAACATCATCGCGGTGGCCTTCATCGTGGTGCTGGTGGCACTGTTCGCCTGGGTGCTCACGGCGTTCGCCGCGAACGGCCAGTTCGATCAGGAGAAGCTCGAGCCCTTCGCCGATAAGAACTACTGGGGCACGTACATCCTCCCGGGCCTGTGGGGCACCTTCAAGGCCGCTCTCGCCTCGATCATCCTCGCGATGGTGATGGGCGCCTTCCTCGGCATCGGCCGGCTCTCCGATCACCGGTCGGTGCGCTGGGCGACGGGTGCGATCGTGGAGTTCTTCCGCGCGATCCCGGTCCTGATCCTGATCTACTTCCTGTACATCGTCTTCGGCGTGTACAAGGTGTTCACCTCGGACTACATCGCCTTCTTCGCGGTGGTCTTCGGCCTCACCCTGTACAACGGCTCGGTGATCGCGGAGATCCTGCGCTCGGGTATCAACTCCCTGCCCAACGGCCAGTTCGAAGCGGCCAAGGCCCTCGGTCTGCGGAAGTCGCAGACGATGCGGCTGATCCTGCTCCCGCAGGCGGTCGCCGCCATGCTGCCGGCTCTGATCTCGCAGATGGTGATCGCGCTCAAGGACAGCGCGCTCGGCTACCAGATCGGCTACATCGAGGTCGTGAAGTCCGGCATCCAGGCGGGCAACGAGTGGGGCAACGTGATCCCCTCGCTCATCGTGGTCGCCATCATCATGATCCTCATCAACTTCGGCCTGTCGGCGCTGGCGTCGAACATCGAGAAGAACCTGCGTGAGGGCCGCAAGAAGAAGCTGATCGTCGATGCGCCGCATCCGCTTCCCGAACCGGGGCTCATGTCCAAGGAGGTCATGGAGACCACCCACCCGGACCCGAAGCACAAGGATCTGCGGCAGGACTACGGCGACTGATCGCCGTGCCCTCCAGACCCCGCGCGAGCGCGGCCCTGGCACTGGTCACAGTGGTCATGGCCGCGCTCTGCGCGTGTTCGGGGCCGTCGCCGCGGAACCTGCTGCGCTCGATCGACGACGGTGCCGTCCTCCTCGGTGTGAAGGCCGACCAGCCGGGCCTCGGGCTGCGCGGAGCCGACGGCGAGTACTCGGGCTTCGACATCGACGTCGCCGAGTACGTGGTCCGGTCGGTCGCCGCCGCCCGCGGAAAGGCGGAGCCGAAGATCACGTGGCGGGAGAGCCCGACCCCGCAGCGCGAGCGGCTGATCGCCAACGGCGAGGTGGATGCGATCGTCGCCTCGTACTCGATCGACGCCGACCGCGCGACCGCGGTGACCTTCGCGGGGCCGTACCTGACGACACGCCAGGGCCTGCTGGTGCGCCGCGACGAGGCGGCGGTCGGAACGGTCTCCGATCTGGGGCGGGACCGCACGCTCTGCGCGGTGACGGGCTCCACGTCGGCGCGGGCCGTCGCCGCCCTGTTGCCCGGCGTGCGGCTCCTGGAGTACGACAGCTACTCGGCGTGTGCGGACGCGCTGGCGCGCCGCGCCGTCGACGCCGTGACCACCGATGAGGTGATCCTCGCCGGATTCGCGGCTCAGCGCCCGGATGCGTTCCGCCTCGTCGACATGGTGCTGCCGAAGGACACCTGCGTGGAAGGCCGGCTCCGCACCGCGGGGTCGCCGTTCTCCGTCGAGCGGTACGGGATCGGGCTGGCCCACGGCGACGACGATGCCCGGAACGCCGTCAATGCCGCGCTGCGGCAGATGCTCGAATCCGGTGCATGGGAGCGCTCGCTGCGACGGGCCGTCGGCGACGAGGAGGCCGCGCGGACCCTGGAGCGCGACGGCGGTACCGATCGGTTGGTGCCCGGCGTCGGGGACCTCGGCTTCCTCTCCGCGACGAGCGCGCCGTGCGCGGCGCGCTGACCGTCACAGGTACGGGCGGGTGAGCAGCTCGATGCCGTGCCCCGCGGGGTCGCGGACGTAGACGCCGCGGCCGCCGTGCCCGTGATTGATCCGTCCCGGCTCCTTCCAGAACGGATCGGCGGCGTGGTCGACGCCGCGCTCGACGAGGAGCGCGTATGCGCGGTCGAAGTGCTCGTCGTCGACGAGGAAGGCGTAGTGCTGCGGCTGGATATCGATCGGCGGCGACGCGATCTGCAGCAGGACGCCGTCCTCGATCTCGAGGTTGGTGAACGGCCCCCAGGATTGCGCGGGGCGGGCCTCGAGGTAGTCGCGGTAGAACGCCGCGGAATCCTCGCTGTTCGTGGCGAAGATGATGGTGTGGTTGAAACGTGCGGGCACGGGGATCTCCTTCGGGGGTTCGGAATCGGGGTGCTGTGTCGATCGATTCCGAACGGCGGAGACCGCGCCGTCAACCGTTCGCCGGATCACCCGTCCGTGCGTGGCCCGAGGCCGTTCCGGCAGTCATGCCGGGAACCCTACCGCCTCGTGCACGCGCCTGGAAAGGCCTCAGCGCCACGATCGCCGATGCAGCGAAGCCCCCGGAGTGTTCTCCGGGGGCTCCACCTGGCACGGGGATCCACTCCCCTGGTCTTGGCGGCGTCGGGGCCGTCGCGGCTACTCGTGCGCGGCGTCGGCCTTCTCGCGGACCGCGTCGAGCACGACGGACAGCGCCAGCGACGGGTGGTAGCCGCGGCGGCCGAGCATGCCGACGAGCCGCTGGGTAAGCTTGTCCCGCTCAAGGCGGTCCTCCGGGACCTCGACGCGGGCGAGTTTGCGCTCCACCAGTTCCGCCGCGCGCTCCCGCTCGTCCTCGCGGCTGACGGTGTCGAGCGCCGCCGACGCCTCCTCCGCGCCGACGCCCTTCGTGCGCAGTTCCTGTGCCAGGGCGCGGCGGCCCCTGCCCGAGAACTGATGCCGGGACTGGACCCAGCGCTGCGCGAAGGCCGCGTCGTCGATGAGGCCGGCGGCGACGAACTTGTCGAGCATCCGCTCGGTGAGCTCCTCATCGAAACCACGGCGGGCGAGCTTGTTCCGCAGCTCCGCCCGCGAGTGGTCCCGCATTCCGAGGGCTCGGTAGATCAGGTCCCGGGCCAGCGCCTCACGCTTGGCCGGGTCCTGCTCCTCCTGCCGCGGTTCGCCGGCGACGGGGCCGCCGCCGTCGCGGGAACGGCGCCCGCGGCGCCGGCCCCGGGAGACGACCTCGTCGTCGGCGTAGTCCACCATCGCGGCCTAGAAGTCGACGGGCGCGGGCGCGATCTCGTCGGCGTCGGCGGTGACGTCGGCGCCCACGCCGAGCTTCTCCTTGATCCGCTTCTCGATCTCGTCGCGGACGTCGGGGTTCTCGACCAGGAACTTGCGGGCGTTCTCCTTGCCCTGTCCCAGCTGGTCACCGTCGTAGGTGTACCAGGAGCCGGACTTGCGGATGAAGCCCTCGTTGACGCCCATGTCGATGATGGAGCCCTCGCGGCTGATGCCCTGACCGTAGATGATGTCGAACTCGGCCTGCTTGAACGGCGGCGAGACCTTGTTCTTGACGACCTTGACGCGGGTACGGTTACCCACGGCGTCAGTGCCGTCCTTGAGGGTCTCGATGCGGCGCACGTCCAGGCGCACCGAGGCGTAGAACTTCAGCGCCTTACCGCCCGTGGTGGTCTCGGGCGAGCCGAACATGACGCCGATCTTCTCGCGCAGCTGGTTGATGAAGATGGCGGTGGTGCCCGAGTTGTTCAGGGCGCCCGTCATCTTGCGGAGCGCCTGGCTCATGAGGCGGGCCTGCAGGCCGACGTGACTGTCGCCCATCTCGCCCTCGATCTCGGCCTTGGGGACCAGCGCGGCCACCGAGTCGATCACGATGATGTCGAGCGCGCCGGAACGGATCAGCATGTCCGCGATCTCCAGCGCCTGCTCACCCGTATCGGGCTGCGAGACGAGCAGAGCATCGGTATCGACTCCCAGCTTCGCGGCGTAGTCCGGGTCCAGCGCGTGCTCCGCGTCGATGAAGGCCGCGATGCCGCCGTTGGCCTGCGCCTCCGCGACCGCGTGCAGCGCGACGGTGGTCTTACCCGAGGACTCCGGGCCGTAGACCTCGATGACGCGGCCGCGCGGGAGGCCGCCGATGCCCAGCGCCACGTCCAGCGCGATGGACCCGGTGGGGATCACCGCGATGGGCTGGCGCACCTCGTCTCCGAGGCGCATGACCGAGCCCTTGCCGTAGCTCTTGTCGATCTGCGCGAGGGCCAGCTCGAGGGCCTTATCGCGATCCGGTGCCGCAGGTGCCATGGGACTCTCCGTCCTTCGGGCCGGGGTGGGAAGTACCGCCGGCGCTGGGTTCTACTGTTGCTACGGACGCTAGAGGGACCCTCTGACAAGTTTTCGCATCCGCATCGGGGCGCGCTCTCATCGGCTCACTTTCACGTCGAACACCGTCGACTATAGGCGAACCTGCGTTCGAAGCAAGCATCGAACGCGCGACACGCCGCGCCGCGCGGATCGGGTGTCCGGGAACCGGGATCCGATCATCCCCGAGCTGCGGCTCCGCCGCTCCGCGCGTACCGACCGGGCGTGGTCCCGACCATCGACTTGAAGTGACGGTTGAGGTGCGACTGATCGTGGAACCCCGCCTCCACCGAGACGTCCGCCGGGGCGCCACCCGCCAGCAGCATCCTGCGCGCGAGCTCGACCCGACGGCCGATGAGATACCGGTGCGGCGGGAGTCCGAACTCCCGCGAGAACTCTCTGACCAGGTGCGTCGGGTCCACATGGAGCACATTGCCAGCCTCGTCCAAGGTCATGCCCTCCCGGACTCTGCCGTCGAGCAGATCGCGGAGGGCGTGCGCGAGGGACCGATTCAGCGGGGCCCGCGACGGCTCGGGATTGCGGTCCAGGTGCCACTGCAACCGTTCGACGATCAGGGCGAGCCGGCTCGCCGCTTCGAACTCCTCGCCCGGCTCGGCGAGCGCCCGGTTGAGCTGGTCGACGCGCCGCCTGAGCAGCCCGTCCAGAAGCGTCGGCGTGCCGACGGCCCGGCCGATCCCCGAGAGCATCCGCGACTCCAGGTAGATCACGCGTTTGTCGAACCCGCCCGCCGTGAGGCTGTGGCCGTCGTGCGCGACGTGGGGCGGCAGCAATGTCACCGATCGCGTCGACGAATCGCACCGCTCGCCGTCGAGCTCGTACCCGATACGTCCGCGTTCGACCGTGAGCAGCGTCCAGACATCGTGCGTGTGCATCGGGTAGGCGTGCTCTTCGAAATGCGCCCGGAACACCTCGGCGATTCCCGCGACGCGGGGACGCCAGGCGACGGTCGACTCCGCGGGCATCCATCAAGTATGTACAAGAATCCGGGACCCGGCGATGGCGATCCTGGTTGCATGACCGAGACGATTCGATTCGACACCAAGATCGCGGTGCTGCTCCGCGACGACCTCGCCGGATGGCAGCGCCTCAACGCCGCCGCGTTCCTCGTCAGCGGGATCGCCGCCACCGTCCCCGAGGTCATCGGCGAGCCCTACGCCGATGCCGACGGTGCCGCCTACCTACCGATGTTCCGCCAGCCCGTCCTCGTCTTCGAGGGCGCCGGCGAGACGCTCCGCGCCGCACACCAGCGGGCGTTGGGACGGGGCCTGACCGTCTCGGTCTTCACGCGGGAGCTCTTCTCGACCGGGAACGACCGGGACAACCGGGCCGCGGTGCAGGCGGTCGGCACCGACGACCTCGAGCTCGTCGGCATCGGTGTCCACGGCCCCAAGAACGCCGTCGACCGGATCCTCAAGGGCGCACGCATGCATCCGTGACCGCGGATACGTCGGGAACCGACGACGGTGACCGCCCCTCGGAGGCGAGGGGCGGTCACCGTCGAATACGAGGGAGCGGGAGTTACCAGCCCAGCTGCTGCAACTTCTCCTGGACTGCGGCGCGGTACTTCTCGACGTTGCCGGTCTTGATCGACTCGTAACCGCGGACCATGTCCGGCAGCTCGGCGAGGGCGACGACCTGCACGCGCTGCTCCTCCGCGACGCGGCCACCCTCGGCGGCGGCGATCATGAGGCCCACCAGCGCGCGGTACTCCGCGATGAGGGTGCGCTCCATGCGCCGCATCTCGGTCATGCCGAAGACGTCGAGCTTAGTGCCGCGCAGGCGCTTCATCTTCGCCAGCGTCTTCATACCCGGATTGACCCACTCGCCCAGCGCCAGCTTGTTCTTCAGGCCCATCTCGCGCAGCGTCGGCGGGTGCAGGCGGATCGCCTTCTTGGCGTCGGCGCCGAACTCGTCGGCGACCTGTGCCGCGAAGCCGGCGTCCTGCGAGAGCCGGGCCACCTCGTACTCGTCCTTATAGGCCATCAGCTTGTGCAGGTTGTGCGCGACGGCCGCGGTGAGATCCTCCGAGCCCCAGCTCTTCTCGGCGCGGAACACGCGGGCCACGTCGGCGACGTACCGCTCCGCGTAGGCCTTGTCCTGGTACGCGACGAGCTCGTCGACGCGGAGCCCGACCTGGCGCAGCAGCTCCTCGGAGCCGCCGTCCAGGACGGCGACGAGGCCCTTGGCGAACGCGCTGACCGGGGCCGGCGCGGGCACAGGGTGCAGCGCATCGATCGCGGCCTTGACGCCGGCCGGATCCGAGACCGACTGGCGGCCGCGGCGGAAGGCCTGCAGGTTCTTCTCCACGGCGACGCCGTTGAGCTCGATGGCCCGCTCGATCGACGCGGAGCTGATCGGCAGGGCGCCGGTCTGGAACGCGGCGCCGACCATGAACAGGTTGGCGTACTGCTCGTCGCCGAACAGCTGCAGCGTCAGGTCGCCCGGATCGAGGTACACGGTGCGCAGCGACGCCCGGTCGATGGCCTCGTGGATGCTCCGCGCGTCGGGGTAACCCACCGAGGTGTCGATCACCATCTGGCCGGTCGGGACCTCGGTGGTCGAGACGATCGAGGTGGTGCGCTCGGGCGAGGCCACCTTGAGGTTCGCCGGGTCCACGCCGACGAGGCTGTCGCACGAGAGGTACACGTCGCAGTCGCCCGAGGCGACCTTCGCGGCCTGATCGACGTACGTGGCCGAGACCTTGATGTCCGAGACCACGGCGCCGCCCTTCTGCGCCATGCCGGTCATGTCGACGGTGCGGGCCGAGTGGCCGTCGAGCACCGTGGCGGTCGCCAGGATCTGCGAGACCGTGACCACGCCCGTGCCACCGATGCCGGTGATGCGGATGGCCATGCCGTCCGCCTCGCGGCGCGCCTTCTTCGGCTGCGGGATCGACTCCGCGGTGATGTCGGGCACCGACTTGCGGACCTTGCCGACCTCGCCGGGGGTGACCGTCACGAACGACGGGCAGTCGCCCTTGAGGCACGAGAAGTCGAGGTTGCAGGAGCTCTGGTCGATCCGGGTCTTGCGGCCGAACTCCGTCTCGACCGGATGCACCGAGAGACAGTTGCTCTTCTGGCCGCAGTCGCCACAGCCCTCGCAGATGCGCTCGTTGATCACCACGCGCTGGTTGGGCGTGGGGTACTTGCCGCGCTTGCGCTTGCGTCGCTTCTCCGCGGCGCAGTGCTGATCGTGCACGAGCACGGTCACGCCGGCGACCTCGGCCAGCTCGCGCTGCACGTCGAGGGTGTCGGCGCGGTCGCGGACCTCGACGCCCTTCGGCAGGCCGAGGGCCTTGGTGCGCTTGGGATCGTCGGAAGTGACGACGACCTTGCTGACCCGCTCCGCGAGCAGCAGGGTGCAGATCTGCGGCAGCGTCATCTCGCCGACCGGGTCCTGGCCGCCGGTCATCGCGACGGTGCCGTTGAACAGCAGCTTGTAGGTGATCCGCTCCCCGGAGGCCACGGACTGGCGCAGCGCCAGCGAGCCCGAGTGCATGAACGTGCCGTCGCCGATGTTCTGCACGAAGTGCTTCTCGGTGACGAAGGGGGCCATGCCGACCCACTGCGCGCCCTCGCCGCCCATCTGGCTCACGCCGGTGACGTCGCCGACCTGCTGGGGATCCATCAGCAGCACCATCGCGTGACAGCCGATGCCGGCGCCCACGAGCGTGTCGTCGGCCACCTTGGTGGAGGTGTTGTGCGGGCAGCCCGAGCAGAAGTACGGGCTGCGCTGCGCCAGCGGCAGCTCGATGCGGGTGCGCACCTGCGCCTTGCGGTCCAGCCAGTCCTTCGCCGCGGGCACCTGGTGCACGCGGGCGAGGCGCTGGGCCAGGCCGCGGGAGACCGAGTCGACGTCCAGCTCGCCGAAGCGGGAGAACAGGGTGGAGCCGTCCTCGTTGGCCTTGCCGACGATGTTCGGGGCGCCGGGGTGCCGGAACAGGATGTCGCGCATCATCGTCTCGAGGAAGTCGCGCTTCTCCTCGACCACGATGACCTCGTCGAGACCGTCGATGAACTCGTGCAGGATCTGCCGCTCGAACGGGTAGACCATGCCCATCTTGAGGATCCGGATGCCGAGGCGGTTGAGCTCGTCGTCCTCGATGCCGATGAGCCGCAGCGACTCGCGCACGTCGAGGTACGTCTTGCCGGCGCAGACGATGCCGATCCGGTCGTCGCTCGAACGCACCGTGATCCGGTTGAGGCGGTTGATCCGGGCGTACTCCGTGGCGCGCGGCATGCGGACGGTGAGCTGGTTCTGCTCGAGCTCCATCAGCTTCGCGCCGAGCAGCTGGCCCGACGGGACGTGCGGGCTGGTGCCGAGGTCGCCGTAGACGGGCAGGATGCGGTCCGGGTGCACGTCCGCGGTCGACGATCCGTCGGCGACGTGTGCGGAGATCTTCAGCGAGGTCCACAGGCCGGAGACGCGGGACATGATCGCGGCGTGCACGCCGAGGTCGAGGATGTCCTGCGAGTCGGCCGGGTAGAGGATCGGCATGTAGAGGTCGGCCAGCGACATCTCGGAGGCGCAGGGCACCGTCGAGCTCTTGGCGCCCGGATCGTCACCGACGAGGGCGACGGCGCCGCCGGTGGGGTGGGTGCCGATCATGTTGGCGTGCCGCAGCGCATCGGTGGCGCGGTCGAGGCCGGGGGCCTTGCCGTACCAGTAGCCGGTGACGCCGTCCAGGCCGCGATCGAGGTGCCCGACCTGCGCCGCGATCTGCGAGCCCATGACCGAGGTGGCGGCGAGCTCCTCGTTGAGGCCCGGGCGGTGCACGATGTCGAAGTCCTTGAGGTACTTCGTGCGCTTGGCGATCTCCAGGTCGTAGCCCGCGAGGGGCGAGCCCTCGTAGCCGGAGATGAACGAGCCCGTCTTGAGGTTCTGGCGGCGGTCCAGCCGCGCCCGGTCGCGCACCATGCGGACCAGGGCCTGAATGCCCGTGAGGTAGATCGTGCCCTCTTCGCGCGTGTACCGATCGTCCAGCGAGAAGGACTCGACCGAGGCGGACTGCCCGCCCCGGGGGTCGGCGTCGTGCCGGCCCGCCCGCGTGGCGTCGGTACCGCCGGGGAGCTTCTCGATCGGCGAATTGGCGTCAAGGGTCACTGAAACCACCGTGCTTTCTCTCAATACGCCCTGTTCCAGGGGTGGCGGAACCGGGCGCGGGCTGTGTCGGTGGTCACAGCATAGCTGCCGGGACGACGTATTTCACAGCCGTCTCGGGCGACGCGCCGCGCGCCGACCGGGCCCGCCGGTCCGGGCCGATACCCTGACTGATCGTGAACCTCCGAATCGCCCGGATCGCCGCCGTCGTCGCCGGCCTGATCGGCCTGGTGCTCGCGATCGCGACGCCCCTGCTGCCGATCAAGCAGACCGCGGTCACGATCGACTGGCCGCAGTCCGGATCGCTCGCACCGGTCACCGCGCCGCTCACGATGTACAAGCCGCTGGAGGTCGACGCGACGATCCCCTGTGCGGTCGCGGCGGCGGCACCGTCGGACAGGCAGACCGTGCTCGCGGCCACAACACCCCCACCGGCCGGGGACCGGGCGCGCACGGCCGGGCTGTTCGTCACCGTCGACGGCGAGGCGCTGACGGTCCGCTCCCGGGGCGCGCTGGTGCACCACGTGCCGCGCGCCGACCTGACGCGGTGCGGCGAGCTGCGGATCGCGATCGACGCCGATCACGCGTTCGCCGCGGCCAGCGGCATCTCGGCCCAGGGCGACGTCCGCGGCGACCTCCGGCCCCAGGTGGTGGGCGTGTTCTCCGACCTGCCCGCGGACCTGCAGGGCCCGACGCCGAAGGTCACCATCGACGTCGACTCGCGGTACACGTCCTCGCCGTCGGTGCTCAAGGGCGTCGCGATCCTCGTCGGCGTGGCCTGCGTGCTGGTCTCGCTCCTCGCGCTGGCGCTGCTCGACCGCGCGGATGGCCGGCGCCGAGGCAGGCTGCTCCCCCGCAGCTGGCTGCACGTGCGCCTCGCCGACGTCGCCGTGATCGGCAGCCTGCTGGCGTGGCACATCGTCGGGGCCCCCACCTCGGACGACGGCTACATCCTCGGGATGATCAAGGCGGCGCCGCACTCCGGCTACATGCCCGAGGTCTTCCGCTACTACGACGCCCCGTACGCGCCGTTCGGCATGCCGTTCTACGTGGTCTCTTGGATGGCGGATCTCAGCGTCTCCAGCCCGTGGCTGCGCCTTCCGGCGCTGCTGTCGGGGATCCTGGCGTGGTTCCTCCTCTCCCGCGAGGTGCTGCCGCGCCTGGGTCTGAGCAAGCGGCGCGCGCCGCGCGAATACTCGCGGGCACTCTGGGCGATGGCGGCGGTGTTCACCCTGTTCTGGCTCACCTACAACCCCGGCCTGCGCCCGGAGCCGATCGTCGCGGTCGGCACCGTCGTGACCTGGTGCCTGGTGGAGCGCTCCGTCGCCACCCGCCGCCTCGCCTCCGCGGGCCTCGGCCTCGTCGTCGCCGGGCTCACGCTCTCCGCGGCCCCGACGGGCAGCTTCGCCTTCGTCGTCTTCCTCGTCGCCGCGGCGCCCCTGTGGCGTGCCGTCGTGGCGCACGTGCGGGCGAACGGCTACGCCGCGACGCTGCTGACGCTGGGCGCCGCCGGCGCGTCCGTGCTCTTCCTCGTCTTCGCCGACCACGGCCTGGTCGAGATGCTGCAGTCCACGAAGCTGCTCGGCGACGTCGGGCCGAGCGAGCCCTGGCACCGCGAGATCATCCGGTACGAGGCCCTGTTCCAGCAGAACCCCAACGGATCCGTCGCGCGACGGTTCGCGATGCTCGCGCTGTTCCTCGGCTCCGTCGCGGTGGCGACGCTGCTGCTGTGGCGCCGCCGGATCCCCGGCATCGCGACCGGGCCGGCGCGCCGCGTGGTGGCCGCGATCGGCGTCTCGCTGCTGGTCATGGCCTTCAACCCCACCAAGTGGACCCACCACTTCGGCGCGTTCGCCACGCTGGGCGCGATGGTCGCGGCGATCGCCGTCGTGGCGATCGGGCCGCGGACCATCCGCCGGCCCCAGTTCCGGCTGCTCGCCCTCGCGGCCGTCGCCGGCTGCGCGACACTGGCGTTCGAGACCACCAACGGCTGGTTCTACCCGGGCAACTTCGGCATCCCCTGGGGCGGTGCGGACCCGGCGGTCGCGGGCGTGAAGATCGCGACCGTCTTCGGCGCGGCCACCGTGGTGCTGCTCCTCGGCGCGCTGGTGGTGCACGTGACGGGCCGGACTCCCCGGCTGCCCGAGTTCGGCGGGCGACTGCCCGGTTTCGCCACACCGATCACGCTGGTCGCAACGCTCATCATCGCGATGATCGGGGCCACCAACGTCGCGTCGATCATGATCCAGCGGCCGGCCTACTCCTACGGCCAGCAGAACCTGCGCTCGCTCGCGGGTGACCCGTGCGGCATGGCCGACGAGGTACTCGTCGAGCGGGACGCCACCGCGGGCGTGCTCGCACCGATCGGCACCGCGCCCGATCCGCTGGTCGGGGAGCTGAACGCGAACTTCACGCCGAACGGCATCGCGGGCAGCCTCTCCTCGTCGTCGCGGGGCGCCGCGGACCTGGTGCGCACCGGCGACGCCGACAACACCCCGTCGAACACGGGCGGCACGGGCGGCGGCACCCTCGACGCGCCCGGCGTCAACGGCTCGACCGCGGCGCTGCCCTTCGGGCTCGATCCCGCGCGGGTGCCGGTGGTCGGCTCCCGGCAGACCGGTCCGCAGCACTCCGCGCGCGCGATCTCGAGCTGGTACGCGCTGCCCGCGGGCGGAATCGACCGGCTGCTGACGATCAGCGTCGCCGGCCGCTTCGGCCCGGGCGACCTGCAGCTCGAGTTCGGCACCGGCGAGAGCACGATCACCCCGAACGGGGCGGTCACGCCGATCGACATCGGTCCGGCGCCCGCGTGGCGCAACCTGCGCGTTCCGGCGGAAACGGTGCCCGCCGGCGCGACGGCCGTGCGCGTGCGGGCGACGATCACGGCACCGTCGGAGAGCACGTGGGTGGCGTACACGCCCCCGCGAGCGCCGAAGCTGGAGACGCTGCAGGAGCTGCTGGGCGATGATCCGACGCTGGTCGACTGGGGCGCCGGGATCGGCTTCCCCTGCCAGCGGCAGTGGCGCGAGAACGGCGGCGTCGCGGAGCAGCCGAAGTGGCGGATCCTCCCCGAGCGCGACCTCGCGGCCGCGGCGACCACCACGTGGCAGGGCGGCGACGCCGGCGGGCCGCTGGGTTGGGCGCTGCTGCTCGCCAAGGCGCAGACGGTGCCGACGTACCTGAACCACGACTGGGGCCGGGAGTGGGGCGCGCTGGAGCGGTACGTCCCCTACGTCGACGCGCCCGCGGCGCAGCTGGGCCGGACCGAGGTCACGCGGTCCGGGCTGTGGACGCCGGGGCCCACGCCCCAGGAGTAGCTACCAGCGGGACCGGGGGACGTCGAACTCGGAACAGAGCTCGCGCCAGACGTCCTTCGGGTCGACGCCGGATTCGATGGCCTGATCGCCGGTGGCGCCGAAGGCGCTGAGCCTGTGGTCCCGCATCAGCGTGTCGCCGCGCAGGGTGCCGAACTCGGCGTAGAGCAGTTCGCGGAAGTCGGTGAGGCGCACCGCACCAGGTTACCGATAGGCCTCGCACACCAGCACGGGGTCCGCGACGCGGTGGGCCCCGTCCGCGGCGCACCGCGCGGCGCGCGCGTACGACGGGTCGTCGAGCACGCGGCGCACGCCGTCGCGGATCGCGCCGGGGGTCGCCGGCCGCACGAGCACGCCGCTCCCCTGGCGCGCGACGCGGTTCGCGAGTTCCCATTGGTCGCCGCCCCCGGGCACGACGACGACGGGCCTCCCCGCGGTGAGCGCCTTGGTGAGCATGCCGTGCCCGCCGCCGCAGACCACGACGTCGGCGCGCGCGACGAGGTCGTCCTGCCGGCCGAAGCCGCTGGCGACCCACGGCTCGTCGAAGGCGGGCGGATTGAGCCCGCTCACCGCGAGCCGCACGCCGGCGCCGCGCAGTCCGTCGACGGCGACCTCGGCGAGGTTCTGCTCCCCCGTCGCCGCGGTCGACGGCGCCACCATGACGAGGGGGCCGACACCGTCGGGGACGGGGCACGGGTCGTCCGTCGGCTCCAGGGTGAGCGGCCCGACGAGGTGCGTGCGCGCCGGCCAGTCCGGGCGCGGCAGTTCGAGGGCGGGAATGGTGGCGACGAGCCGTCCGGCGGGGCCTCCGTCGCGCGACGGGAGCCCGATGCCGGCACGGGCCTCCGCGCGCTGGCGGCGGCCGTTGCGGATGTCGCGGGCCGTGAAGGCCCGGAGCACGGCGTCGCGGAGCAGCTCGCGCGGCGTCTGCGCGGGGGCCAGGCCGGATCCGATGGGCGGCAGTCCCTTCGAGGGCAGGTAGAGCGGGTGGGGGCTGAGCTCCAGCCAGGGCACGCCCAGCAGTTCCGCCGCCATCCCCCCGCCCGGGGTGAGGATGTCGGCGACGACGAGATCGGCGCGGAGGGCCTCGATGCCCGGGAGGACCCGGGTGGCGATGTACGCGGCGCGGCCGTGGATCTTCGATCCGGCGTCGCCGTCGTCGTCGCCCGGCCGCGCTGCCAGTCCCGGGAGTTCGCGGGTGTCGACGCCGTAGCGTTCGCCGACCGCGCCCCACTGCCGCCCGGTGAAGACGACCGGCTCGTGGCCCGCACCGACCAGACGGAGAGCGAGAGCGAGGCCGGGCAGTGCATGCCCGGCCTCGGAACCCGCGACGATCGCTACGCGCACCCGCACTCCTCCGTGAGCCGTCGACACGCCCGGTGGGGCGTGCGCGGGGGCGGCCCCGCTAGAACGTGCTCGGGGTCTTCTTCCCCGAGCTCAGCCACTTGACCACCGAGACGATACCGATGATCACCAGCGCGATGACGGCGAGCGGGAACAGCGACTTGATGATCGCCGAGGCCACCATCAGCACGAGCCAGATGGCGACGATGGCGCCGAGGATCTTCCAGAACATTGCGGTGCACCTTTCGGGAGGTTTTCGATGGGTCCTTCGCCTTCCATACTGCCCCCGCCGGAGCCCGGAAGTCACGCTCTGAACTGCGGTTTCAGGGAGATTTGGGGGTTAACCCCGAGAGCGGATCACCAGGCGTGGGGATCCGGCACCGGCGGCAGTGCCGCGATGCCGTAGGCCCAGGCGCGCAGCCGTTCGGCGGTCTCCTGCAGGCGCGGCGTCGCGGTGCTGAGCTCGTCGAAGCGGGCGGGCGACCCGAGGGACCGGCGCGCGGCGGCGACCGTCGTCGCGGCGGAACGGACCATCTCCCGATAGGCCTCGACGCCGTCGTCCAGGCTGTCGAGGCCCTCCTCGAAGGTCTCGCGCAGGTATGCGGCCGATCCCCCGCCGCCCACGACGACGCGCTCGAGATCGGTGAGCTGCTCGGCGTAGGAGACGATGGCGTCGGCGGAGGTCTCGGCGTCGTCGTCGAGCTCGCTGAGCGCTTCGGGGGGCAACGCGCCGGAGCGGGTGAGCACCGACATGAGCGCCAGGAACTCCTGCTCGGCGTCGGCGAGGGCGCGCACGGGATCGTGCAGCGCGGAGGAGCGCGCCGGGACGGCGCGGCGGGCGTAGGTGCGCGGCGGCGGCGGGGTACGGCGCAGGCGGCGCAGCTTGCGGACGGCGTAGCCCGCGGGCACGGCGACGAGGGCGGTGACGGCGGTGGCGGTCCCGCCCACGACGGGCGCGGCCGCGGCGAAACCGCCGACGGCCACCACGGCCGAGGTGGAGGTGGTCGCGGCCCAGCTGTTCACCGTGTAGCGGGCCTGCTTGATGGAGCGCTGGTGGGCCGCCTTGGGATCGCGGCGGCGGGCGGCCTTGTCCCGCGCCTCATCGGCCGCGCGGGCGGCCGTCTCCATCGCGGTGGACGCGGCGGTGATCGCGGAGGCGGCCATCCGACCGGCAGAGGCCGCCACCGCCGAGAAGTCGGTGCGGTAGCGGCCTCGCTGGTCGGTCATCCGTTCCTCGGTTCTCAGGGCTTCTGCAAGCCCGGGTTCGGGGCCTGCTGCGGCGTCTGCGGCGCGGGGGCCGCCTGCGGGGCCGCGGGGGCACCCTGGATCTGGCCGCTGGCCTGCATCGACGCGCGGATCTGCTCGAGCCGCGAGTGGCCGGCCATCTGCACGGTGGCGTTCTGGACCTCCATCATGCGGCCCTGCACCGAGTTCTGCGCCAGCTCCGTGGAGCCGAGGGCGTTGGCGTAGCGGCGCTCGATCTTCTCGCGGACCTCGTCGAGGTTGGGGGTGTTGCCGGGCGCCGCGAGCTGGCCCATCTGGTTGAGCGACGCGGAGACCTGCTCCTGCATCTTCGCCTGCTCCAGCTGGCTGAGCAGCTTCGTGCGCTCGGCGAGCTTCTGCTGCAGCTGCATGGCGTTCTGCTCGACGGCGCGCTTGGCCTGGCCGGCGGCCTGCAGCGACTGGTCGTGCAGCCCCTTGAGGTCCTCGACGCTCTGCTCCGCGGTCACCAGCTGCGCGGCGAAGGCCTCGGCGGCGTTGGTGTACTCGGTGGCCTTCGCGACGTCACCGGCGGCGGTGGCCTGATCGGCGAGCTGCACAGCCTGGCGCGTGTTGGCGGACAGCTTCTCGACCTCGGCGAGCTGGCGGTTGAGCTTCATCTCGAGCTGGCGCTGGTTGCCGATGACGGCCGCCGCCTGCTGCGAGAGCGCCTGATGCTGACGCTGTGCGTCTTCGATCGCCTGCTGGATCTGCACCTTCGGATCGGCGTTCTCGTCGATCTTCGAGTTGAACAGCGCCATCAAGTAGTTCCACCCCTTGACGAACGGGTTAGCCATCGTCAGTTCTCCTCCGCCTCGATACGTCCATCGCCGAATCCACATCCGGCCGTCCGGCGACCGCCGGACTCGTGCCTATCAATCTATCGGGAAACGCCCCTGTTGCGCCGCCCCGGTCGCGGGNTCGGGGGAAATCCCCGAACCCGCGACGGGGTCGTCTCAGGGTCAGGCGACGGCGAGCGCCGGCGCCGGGATCACCATCGTGGGGATCGGGCGCAGCGACACGCTGGCCTGGGCCACCACGTCGGCGACGTCGACGGCCAGCGCGCCGCAGATCGCGGCCAGCAGCTCGCTGGACGCCTCCTTCTGGCCGCGCTCGACCTCCGACAGGTAGCCGAGGCTGACCTGGGCCGCCGAGGAAACGTCTCGCAGCGTGCGACTCTGACGCACCCGGGTCTTACGCAGGTTCTCGCCGATCGCCTCGCGAAGCAGTAGAGCCATGCTCACCTCCGTCTTGGTTACTGTCCAGTCAACGCGGGGCGGGCCCGGAAGGTTCCCGATTCGCCGAAACCCGCGCGGCGAGCTCCCGCAGGGCGGCTTGGACAGCCCCGCGGCGGACGTCCGCCCGGTCACCGTCGAGCTGCAGCGTGGTCACGGACGTGCCCGACGGGCCGGATATCCCCAGGTGGACGGTGCCGACGGGCACGCCGTCCTGTTCGGTGGGGCCGGCGACGCCGGTCAGGCCGACGCCCCAGTCGGCGCCGCACCGCGCCCGCGCCCCGTCGGCGAGGGCGCGCGCGGTGTCGGGATGGACCGGGCCGTTGCGTTCCAGCTCGTCCGACGGGACGCCGGCCAGGCTCGCCTTGAGGTCGGTGGCGTAGATGATGAGGCCGCCGCGCAGTACGGCGCTGGCGCCGGGGACGTCGGCGACGGTGGCGGCGAAGAGGCCGGCGGTGAGCGACTCGGCCGACGCGACCGTCTCGCCGCGCTCGGCGAGGGCGGCTACGAGGCGGGCGGCGTCACTTGCGGCCACGCCACCAGCTCAGCAGGTAGTCCACGCCGGTCGCGACGGTGACGATCACGGCCGCGCCCATGACCACCTGGCTGGGCACGTCCATCCACCCCGGCAGCGGCATGAGGTAGAGCCCGATGGCGATGGTCTGGAGAAGGGTCTTGAGCTTGCCGCCGCGGCTCGCGGGGATCACGCCGTCGCGGATGACGGCGAACCGGAAGGCGGTGATGCCGAACTCACGGGCGAGGATGACCAGCGTGACCCACCAGGGCAGCTCACCGAGGACGGACAGTCCGACGAAGGCCGCGCCGGTGAGCGCCTTGTCGGCGATGGGGTCCATGAGCTTGCCGAAATCGGTGATCAGGCCGTAACGGCGGGCGATCTGGCCGTCGACGCGGTCGGTGATCATGGCGACCGCGAAGATCGCGAAGGCGATCCACCGCCATGTGGTGGAGTGGCCGCCGTCGACGAACAGCGCCGCGAGGAACACCGGGACGAGTACGATCCGGAGCACCGTCAACCCGTTCGCGACGTTGACGTTCGAGACAGGTGTGCTCGCGGGCTGCACGCCGTCCGTTGCACTCACGCCGATCAGCCTATCGGTAGGCCGAATCGACGGCTCTGCGCGCTACGGATTCCCACCGTGACCACCGACCGCGACGATGTGCTGCGGCTCGCCCGGACCTCGGACGTCCCCGCGATCAAGCGTCTCATCGACGTGTACGAGGGAAAGATCCTGCTGGGGAAGAATCCGGTCACGCCGTACGAGTCGGTGCAGGAGTTCTGGGTGTACGAGTCGACGGTTGACCTTCGAGACGGCCTTCTTCGGCCGGCACGGATTCGCGCGGAGATCGACGGGGACGCCCGTCAGCGCCGAGGTCTACAACGAGTTGTGCCGAAGCTACGACAAGGGCGTCGCGGAGTTCCTCGACCTGTCGTCCGTGAAGCCCAACACGCTGGGCAACACCCGGATGCTCGTCACGCTGTAACCGGTTTCTGGAATTCATCGGATCACACCGGTTCTCGCGCACTGTGAACCAGCCTGAACCTCGGTGTCGTGAGTGTGGTGAATCACGCCCAACCGTGATTGACTCCTCCGATGAATGTGATCGGTGAGCTGCGGGCGGCCGGATGCGCCTTCGCCGAACGCGAGGCCGAGCTGCTGGAGGACGCGGCGTCCGGGTCCGACCTGGAGACCCTCGTCCGCCGGCGTTGTGCGGGCGAGCCGCTGGAGCATCTCCTCGGCTGGGTCGAGTTCCGCGGCCGCAGGTTGGTCGTCGGCCCCGGCGTCTTCGTGCCCCGGCGGCGCACCGAGTTGCTGTCCGAGCTCGCCGACGGCGGTGGCGTGCTCGTCGAGCTGTGCTGCGGCGCCGGGCCGATCGTGGCGACCGCCGCCGCCGCGAAGACCTACGCCGCGGACATCGATCGCACCGCCGCCGAGTACGCCGCGCGCAACGCCCCGAAGGCCACTGTGCTCGTCGGCGACCTGTTCCGCCCGCTCCCCGGGGTGCTGCGCGGCACCGTCGACGTGATCGCAGCGAACGCGCCGTACGTTCCGACCGCGGCGATCCGGACGATGCCGCCCGAGGCCCGCGACAACGAGCCGCACCGGGCGCTCGACGGCGGCCCCGACGGGCTGACCCTGCATCGCCGGATCGCGATCGACGCGCCGCACTGGCTGCGCCCCGGCGGGCGGGTGCTCATCGAGACGGGGCGCCAGCAGGCGACGTACACGGTGGCCGCGCTGCGCGCCGTCGGCCTCGACACGTACATCGAGATCGACGACGAGCGGCAGGCCACCGTGGCCGTGGGCGTCAAACCGTCCTGACCGGAGTCACTCCGGCTTCGAGCCGCTGTCCTCGTCGACGAGGGCCTTGCGCCCGTCGCGCTTGGACTTGATCAGTGAGGCGACGGTGGTGATGACCAGGACGCCCAGGATGACCGACAGCGACAGGCCGGTGGAGATCTCCGGCACCGCGACGTGCTCGCCGCCGTTGATGAAGGGCAGCGTGTTCTCGTGCAGCGCGTGCAGCACCAGCTTCACGCCGATGAAGCCGAGCACGATCGACAGGCCGTAGGACAGGTACACCAGGCGGTCGAGCAGGCCGCCGATGAGGAAGTACAGCTGGCGCAGGCCCATCAGCGCGAAGGCGTTCGCCATGAACACCAGGTAGGGCTCCTGGGTGAGGCCGTAGATCGCGGGGATCGAATCGAGCGCGAACAGCACGTCGGTGAAGCCGATGACGACCAGCGCGAGCAGCAGCGGGGTGGCGACCTTCTTGCCGTCGACCTTGGTGATCAGCTTGTCGCCGTCGTAGGTCTCCGTGGTGGGGACGATCTTCTTGAACAGCGCGGCGACGCGACCCTCGCGCTCCTTCTCGTCCTCGACCGGCCCCTCGGGCGACGACGCCTCCTTGACCAGTTTGATCGCGGTGTAGAGCAGGAACGCGCCGAAGATGTAGAACACCCAGGAGTACGCGGAGATCGCGGCGGCACCGACGGCGATGAAGCCGGCACGCATCACCAGCGCCATGACGATGCCGATCAACAGCACCTTCTGCTGGTAGATCCGGGGCACCGCGAACTTCGCCATGATGATGACGAACACGAAGAGGTTGTCGACGGACAGCGCCTTCTCCGTCACGAAGCCGGCGAAGAACTCACCGCCGTACTGCGGCCCGGAGACCGCCCACACGCCGATGCCGAACAGGATCGCGATGCCGATGTACACCGCGGACCAGAAGCCGGATTCCTTCAGGGAGGGCTCGTGCGGCGTGCGCACGTGGCTGAAGAAGTCGAAGACGAAGAGGCCGAGAACGACCAGGATCGAGACGATCCAGACGACGGCAGAAACGTGCATTGCATACACCTCCGGTACAGATCCGGAGGTCTCTCCCGACCCGACCTGCGGGTCCGGCGTGCCCGGGTGGATGTCGATCCACCGTGTTGACGTTCACGCCGCGAGCGGGATACTCCCCTCACACATGCAAGCAGGACTGTATCAGAAGTCCGGTTCGCCCGCTTCCTGGGCGACATCGCCGCCGCCCCGCAGCACCACCATGAGGCCGGGCAGCTCGTCGGGCGTGACCAGCACGTCGCGCGCCTTGGACCCCTCCGACGGCCCGACGATGTCGCGCGACTCCATGAGGTCCATGAGGCGGCCGGCCTTGGCGAAGCCCACGCGCAGCTTGCGCTGCAGCATCGACGTCGAGCCGAACTGCGAGGACACGACCAGCTCGACGGCCTGCAGGAAGACGTCCAGGTCGTCGCCGATGTCGGGGTCGACGTCCTTCTTCTCGACCTTGGTCTCGGTGACGCCGTTGGCGTACTCGGGCTCGGCCTGGTTGCGCACGAAGTCGACGACGGAGGTGATCTCCTCGTCGGTGATGAACGCGCCCTGCATGCGGGTCGACTTGCCGCCCATCGGCAGGAACAGCGCGTCGCCCATGCCGATCAGTTTCTCGGCGCCCGGCTGATCGAGGATGACCCGCGAGTCCGTCAGCGAGCTCGTGGCGAACGCCAGGCGCGAGGGCACGTTGGTCTTGATCAGGCCGGTGACCACGTCGACGGAGGGCCGCTGCGTGGCGAGCACCAGGTGGATGCCGGCGGCGCGGGCCTTCTGCGTGATCCGGACGATCGCCTCCTCGACGTCGCGCGGGGCGGTCATCATGAGGTCCGCGAGCTCGTCGACGATGGCGACGATGTACGGGTACGGCCGGTACACGCGCTCGCTCCCGAGCGGCGTGGTGATCTCGCCCGATCGCACCTTCCGGTTGAAGTCGTCGATGTGCCGCACGCGCGAGGCCTGCATGTCCTTGTACCGCTGCTCCATCTCATCGACCAGCCAGGCCAGCGCCGCGGCGGCCTTCTTGGGGTCGGTGATGATGGGCGTGATGAGGTGCGGGATGCCCTCGTACGGCGTCAGCTCGACCATCTTGGGGTCGATGAGGATCATCCGGACTTCCTCGGGCGTGGCGCGCGCGAGCAGCGAGACGAGCATCGAGTTCACGAAGCTCGACTTGCCGGAGCCCGTCGACCCGGCGACCAGAAGGTGGGGCATCTTGGCGAGGTTGGCGTTGACCATCTCACCCTCGATGTCCTTGCCCAGGCCGATGACCAGCGGGTGCGTGTCCTTGCGCGTGTTGTCGGCGGCCAGCACGTCGGCCAGGCGCACCATCTCGCGGTCGGTGTTGGGCACCTCGATGCCCACGGCCGACTTGCCGGGGATAGGCGCCAGCAGGCGGACGTTGTCCGTCGCCACCGCGTAGGAGATGTTGCGGTGCAGCTGGGTGACCTTCTCGACCTTCACGCCGGGGCCGAGCTCGAGCTCGTACCGGGTGACCGTCGGGCCGCGGGTGTAGCCGGTGACGGCCGCGTCGATCTTGAACTGCTCCATGACGCCGCTGATCGCGTCGATCATCGCGTCGTTCGCGCTGGTCCCCGCCTTGGCCGGCTCGCCCTCGATGAGCAGGTCGGCGGGCGGCAGGAGGTAGTCCTCGCTGTCGATGGTCCGCGCGACGGTGAACTCGGTCGCCTTCGGCGCGGGCGGCGGCGTGTGGTCCTTGACCACCGCGGCCCGCCGGGGCTTCGGCGCCGGGGGCACCTCGACGGTCGGCTCGTCCGACGGCGCCGGCTCCGGCGTGATCGGCGCGGTCACCTGGTCCGACGGTGCGGGCTCGTCCTCCGCGGCGGCCTTGCGACGGCGGCTCCGCTTGGGCGGCTCGGGGTCGGCCGGGTAGTTGTCGTAGGGGTCGCCGTAGGGCATCAGCGCGCGGGTCGCGGTGTCGCCGCGCCCCGAGTCGAAGGCGGCGAAGGGCGAGTCGAGGTCGTCCTCGTCGAGCGGCTCCTCGTCGCCGTACTGCTCCTTCATGTCGACGCCGAAGTAGAACTTGAGCCGGTCCACGATCTCGCGCACCGTCATTCCGCTGACCAGGAGCAGGCCGAACAACGCGACCAGGACCAGCAGCGGCACCGAGATCCACGCGGTGAAGCCGTCGGTGAGCGGGCCCCCGACGACGTACCCGAGGTAGCCGCCGGCGGCGGCGCGGTCGTCGAAGCTCGACGGTCCGCCGGACGCGATGTGCAGCAGGCCCAGGAAGGGCAGCACGATGAGGGCGGAGCCGACGCGGTGCCGCACATGCGCGGACGGGTTGTCGGGTCGGCGCATCATGATCACGCCGAGGGCGATGGCGAGCGGCGGGACGAGCACGGCGAACCAGCCGACCACCGCGCGGACGCCGGTGGAGAAGAACGCGCCCACGGGCCCGCCGGCGTCGAAGTAGACGGCCGCGCCGAGGATGATCGCGACGGCGAACAGGGCCAGCGCGAGTCCGTCGCGCGAGTGGGTCGGCTTCGGCTGGGCGACCTCGCCGGTCGCTGTGGCCGCGGGTTCGGTGTCGTCGGACCGGCTGCCGGTGCGAACGGCGCCGCCGACCCCCTTGGCCAGCAGCTTCCATCCGGCCCCCAGGCCGCGCGCCACTCCCCCGCCGGCGCCCGAGGCGGCCTTGGGCGCCGCGGTGCCCTGCTTGCTGCGGGAGCGCGGGGCGGCCGGCCGGCTGCGCGTCGGGCTCGCGGCGCGGCTGGCGCGCGTGCCCCCGGAGCGGGAGTTCGCGGCCCCGCGCGCGCGGGTGGTGGTCTTCGATGCCATGGGGGCAGTCTATCGACACCAACCCCATCCGTATCAAGTGCCACACATGTAACAGCAGGACCTGCGGCGGGTCGTCAGAGCGAACGAACCACCGATCCGAGCAGATCGATGTCGCCGTCGGCCCCTTCGAACGTCACCAGCGCCTCGTCGCGCCCGAACGCCCACATCGTGACCTCGCCGATCGCGCCGATCACCGCCACCTCGGGACCCCGCCCCGCGGTGGCGACGGTGCCCTCCTCGGTCGTGAGGCTGACCCGCAGCGGAGCGCCGCGCATCGTGAGCCGCGCGATCCGCGCGACGACGTCGTGAAGGCCGCGCTCGACCCGCTTGTCGAGCACCCGCGGCGTCCACCCCGGCACGGCCCGCCGGATGTCCTCGGTGTGCACGAAGTACTCGCCGAGATTCGCCTGCTCGTCGACCAGGCGCAGGGGCGAGAGCCGGGGCGGTCCGCCGGCGACGGTCTCGAGCAGATCGTCGAACGGACGGGCCGCGATTCCCGCCTGCACCCGCTCGGTGTACCCGGCGAGCGGGCGCACGAGGATGCCCGCCATGGCGTCCGGCCGCCCCTCGCGGAGGATGAGGTGCGCGAGCAACTCCCGCACGGTCCACTCGCCGCAGAGTGTCGGGGCATCGGGTCCGGCGGCGCGCGCCGCCTCGACGAGGGCGGCGCGTTCACTCCGAGCTGGCTTCACACGGGCCACCCTAGACCCGTCCGGCCGTGCGCCGCAGGCCACGCCAGCACGCCTGTACTTCGTACTGAAATCAAAAAGAAGTGTCCTATACTTCACCGCATGATTGCGAACTCAACGTCGACGTCCCGCCGCACGCGCTTCGCCTCGGCCTCCGCCCTCCTCGCCGTACTCGCGGCCGGGGGCACGGCCCTCGCCCCCGCGGCCTCCGCCGCGCCGGTGGGCCCGAACCTCGTGCTCACCAAGGCCGAGTTCCCGGCCGGGTCGAACGACTACCGCACCGGCCGGCTGAACGGCGAGGCGGTCACCATCAAGAACACCGCGCCGCAGCAGTGCAAGGACGCCGCGAACCGACTGAACGGCGCGAATGCGAACGCGCAGTCCGTGGCCGCCTCGGCCCGCAACGGATACTCGTTCATGACGGCCGGCGTCATCTCGCCCGCCCAGGGGGCGCTCTGGCGCGGAGTGGCCCAGGCGTGCTCCGGGCGGAACGCGGAACTCCCGGTGCCGGGCGATCTCACGCGGTTCAACCCCACCGTCATTACCTACGGCGAGGACGAGGGAGCCGGCGCGATCGAGGGCGCGGCCGACGTCAACGGATACACGGTCAACGTCTACGTCCGCGGCCTCAGCGAGACCCCCGCGAACACCGCCCGCTTCTGGCAGGTCTTCCGCGCGCAGATCCAGAAGGTCGAAAGGGCGCGCTGATGCGCCTGCGCACCCTGGTCGCAGGGGCGACGGTGGCGGTCCTCGCCACCGTCGGCCTGCCCGCGGCCGCGCACGCGGCCCCGGTCGTCCCCGCGCGAGCGCTTCTGACCGCAGCGGAGTTCCCCGCCGGGTCCACGCAGTACACGCCGGGCCGGCGCACGCCGTCGACAGGACTCGGAGGTCTCGAGTCGGCGGACTGCATCGCCCTGCGAGACGGGCTGGACGGCGATTTCCGCCGGTCCGCGGTCGCGGACGCGGTAGCCCTCCGCGGTCGGAGTGCGATCATGGTGTCGATCGTCGATCGGCCGCTGACGTCCCGGATCGCCGACGTCGTGACCCGATGCGCCGAGCCGGATGTGCCGCGCGCAGTGGCAGTCACCGCCCCCACGGACCTCGAGCGCGTCCGTCCGCGTGTACTGACCACCGGCGCTGACGACATCCGCGGATGGGCCGACGTCCGCGGCACGACGGTCGGCGTCATCGTCGAGGGCGAGAACGGCGCCGCCGCGGACCGCGACGCCTTCTGGCAGCTCCTGCGCGCGCAGGTCGCCAAGGTCGAGCGTCAGCCGTGATCGCCCGGCGGCGTCCCTGCCGCCCCCGTCGCCACGGTCGCACCGACTCGCCGACTCCTCCACCCCGAACCGGACACTCCGCTAGGCTCCGGCCCACGAGAGGATCCTTCTTCGGAGGAGCGAACATGAACGTTCGACGCCGGGTCGCAGGTGCGGCAGCCGCCGCGGCCATCATCATCTCCCTACCCGCCCTCGCGCACGCCGCCCCCGTCGTCCCGCAGCAGGCGGTGCTCGCCGCGCACGAGTTCCCCGCCGGCAGTACCGGTTACAAGGTCGAGCGCGAGACGCTGACCTCGCCCGACGGGCTACCCGAGGATTCGCCCGCCGATTCGGAGTGCGGCACGAAGCTCAACGCCCTCCCGCGCTCCATGGAGGGCACCGAGATCGTGGAGGCCGAGGCGGTCCACGGCACGACGGAGCTCGAGGCCTCGGTGCTCAGCAGGACGATCACCGCGGCTCGCGGCGCGGCGACCGAGGCCTGCCGCTCCGACGTCTCCGCGGCGAACCGCCCGACGATCCTCGCCGCACCCGACGACCTCGCGCGGCTCAAGCCCTTCATCATGGCCGTCGGCCGGAACACGCTGCAGGCGTGGGTCGACGTCCGCGGCGTGACGGTCATCGTCGAGGCGGAAGGGAAGAAGGACGCAGCAGCGGACTCCGAGATCTTCTGGCAGACGCTGCGCGCCCAGGTCGCGAAGGTCGAACGGCAGCCCTAGGCCCTACTCCCCCACCACGATGACGGTGGGGACGATCATCGGCCGGCGACGGTAGGCCTTGTCGACCCAGCGGCCCACGGCCCGTCGAACGCCCTGCGCGATGCGGTGCGCCTCCTTGACCCCCTCGGCGGCCAGGTCGGCGATCACGTCCTCGACGATCTGCTCCGCCTCCTTGAGCGCGGTCGGGTCGTCGGAGAAGCCGCGGCCGGAGACCTCGGGCTTGCTGACGGCGTTGCCCTCCTCGTCGATCGCGACGGTGATGGCGATGAAGCCGCCTTCCCCGAGGACGAGGCGGTCGGACAGCGTCGACTCGCCGACGTCGCCGACGGACGAGCCGTCCACGTAGACGTGGCCGACGGGCACCTGCCCGACGATCTTCGCGACACCGCCGACGAGGTCCACCACGACGCCGTCCTCGGCGAGCATGATGCGGTCCTTCGGCACGCCGGTGGCCTCGGCCAGCGCGGCGTTGGCGCGCAGGTGGCGCCACTCGCCGTGCACGGGCATCGCGTTGCGCGGGCGCACCGCGTTGTAGAGGTAGAGCAGCTCGCCGGCGCTGGCGTGGCCGGACACGTGGACCTTGGCACTCTGCTGCGTGATCACCTTGGCGCCCAGTTTGGACAGCCCGTTGACCACCGCGAAGACGGAGTTCTCGTTGCCCGGGATGAGCGAGCTGGCCAGCACGACGAGGTCGTTCGGCGAGATGGTGATGTTGCGGTGCTCTCCGCGGGCCATGCGCGAGAGCGCGGCCAGGGGCTCGCCCTGCGAGCCTGTGGAGATGAGCACCACGCGGTCGTCGGGCAGCGAGGCCGCCGTGTCGAGGTCCACCTCGACACCCTCGGGCAGGTGCATGTAGCCGAGTTCCTGCGCGAGCGCCATGTTCCGCACCATCGACCGGCCGACGAAGGTGATCCGCCGGTTGTGCGCCATCGCGACCTCGGCGATCTGCTGGATCCGGTGCACGTGCGAGGCGAAGGACGCCACGATCACACGGCCCTTGGCCCGCCCGATCACGTTGTCGAGCACCGGCCCGATCTCACGCTCGGGGGTCACGAAGCCGGGGACCTCGGCGTTGGTGGAGTCCACGAGGAACAGATCCACGCCCGCGTCGCCGAGCCGCGAGAAGCCCGCGAGGTCCGTGAGCCGGCCGTCGAGCGGCAGCTGGTCGAGCTTGATGTCGCCGGTGTGCAGCGCCACCTGGCCGCCGGCGTGGATCGCCACGGCGATCGCGTCGGGGATGGAGTGGTTCACGGCGAAGTACTCGCACTCGAACGGTCCGTGACTGGTCGACTCGCCCTCGCGGACCTCGATCAGCTTGGGCCGCAGCCGGTGCTCGTCGCACTTGGCCTTGACCAGCGCGAGCGTGAACTTGGCGCCCACGACGGGGATGTCGGGCCGCAGGCGCAGCAGGAAGGGCACCGCGCCGATGTGGTCCTCGTGGCCGTGCGTCAGCACGATCGCCTCGACGTCCTTGATGCGGTCCTCGATGTACCGGAAGTCCGGGAGGATCAGGTCGACGCCGGGCTGCTGGTCCTCGGGGAAGAGCACGCCGCAGTCGACGACGAGCAGTTTGCCGTCGTACTCGAAGACGGTCATGTTGCGACCGATCTCCTTGATGCCGCCGAGCGCGACCACGCGCATCCCGCCCTTGGGCAGCTTGGGCGGGGCGCCCAGCCGCTCCACCGCCGCCGACGGCGCCTTCTGCCCACCACCGCGCCGCCCGCCGCCGCGGCGGTTGCCACCGCCCCGCGACGCGGACTTCTGCGGCTGCTGCGCCTCGGCCTTCGCGGCCGGAGCCTGAGCCTTCGCCGGGGCCTGTGCCGCCGGAGCCTGCGCCTTGTCCTCGACGACGACCCGCGCCGCCGAGGTGGAGATCACCGGCTTGGGCTCGGCAGGCGGTCCCGCCTGTCGGGTGGCCTTTCGGCTCCGTCGGGCTCCGCCTGCTGCACCGTCGGTCATTGTTTAGAGCACCCCCGCTTGGGTCAGTAGCGCTGCGAGCCGGTCGCGCTGTTCACCGGTGGGCGGCACCTGCGGGAGGCGCGGTACACCCATATCAAGGCCCTGCAGGGCCAGTGCCGCCTTCGAGAAGGTCACGCCGCCGAGGCCGGCCATGGCCTCGTAGACGGGCCCGAGGGAGGCGTTGATGTCCTTGGCGCGGGCGTTGTCGCCCGCGAAGTAGGCGTCGCGCATCGCGCGCAGCTGCGGCGCGACGACGTGCCCGATGACGGAGACGAAGCCGAGCGCGCCGACGGAGAGCCAGGGGAGGTTCAGCGGGTCGTCGCCGGAGAGGAACTGCAGGTCGGTCTCGGCGATGAGCCGGGCGCCGGCGCCGAGGTCGCCCTTCGCGTCCTTCACGCCGACGATGTTCTTGTGCTCGGCCAGCTTTCGCAGCGTATCGGTCTCGATCGCGACCACGGAGCGCGGCGGGATGTCGTAGAGCAGCACGGGCAGGTCGGTGGCGTCGGCCACCGTCGTGAAGTGCGCGAGCAGGCCGGCCTGCGGCGGCCGCGAGTAGTACGGGGTGACCACGAGCAGGCCGTGCGCACCGGCCTCGGCGGCGTCGCGCGCGAAGACGGCGGACTCGTCGGTGTCGTAGGTGCCCACGCCCGCGGTGATCTGCACGCGGTCGCCGACGGCCTCGATGATCGCCTTGAGGAACTGGATCTTCTCCCACGGCTGGGTGGTGGGCGATTCGCCCGTGGTGCCCGCGACGATGAGCCCGTCGCATCCCTGGTCGGCGAGGTGCGACGCCAGCTTCTGCCCGGCTTCGAGGTCCAGCGTGCCGTCCGCCTTGAACGGCGTCACCATCGCGACGGAGATCGCGCCGAAGGGCGTGGTGGGCGTTGTGGTCGCCGGGGTCGCACTCATAAGCGCTAAGGCTACCCACCCCGCCCCGGAAAGTTGCTATTGGCTAGCGGTTGCGCCGGTAGGTGAGGTGCCGGTAGCGCAGGCCCGACGAGGACTCGCGCCAGGCCGCGTCCTCCTCCAGCGCGAAGGTGTCCGGGATCGACGGTGCGCGGGTGTCGCCGTCGATGTCGGCGTCCACCTCGGTGACGGCCAGGACGTCCGCGAGCGGCAGTGTCGCGGCGTAGATCTCACCGCCGCCGATGACCCACACGTCGCCGTCCGGGAGGGCCGGCTCGTGCTGGACCACGGCACCGTCGGCGCGCCAGTCCTGATCCCGGGTGACCACGATGTTCGTGCGTCCCGGGAGCGGACGGAACCGCGCAGGCAGGGAGTCCCACGTGCGGCGCCCCATCAGCACGGCGCCGCCTGCGGTGGTCTCGCGGAAGAACCTCATGTCCTCGGGGATGTGCCAGGGGATCCCGCCGTCGGCGCCGATCACTCCCCCGCGGGCCTGCGCCCAGATGAGGCCGATCACTAGACGGCCACCGGCGCCTTGATCGCGGGGTGGTGCTGGTAGTCGTGGACCGTGATGTCCTCGTACGCGTAGTCGAAGATGCTGGGGCGCTCGGCGAGCTCGAGCCGCGGGTACGGGTACGGCTCGCGGCTGAGCTGCTCGGTGACCTGCTCGACGTGGTTGTCGTAGATGTGGCAGTCGCCACCGGTCCACACGAAGTCGCCGGGTTCGAGGCCCACCTGCGCGGCGACCATGTGGGTGAGGAGCGCATAGCTGGCGATGTTGAACGGGACGCCGAGGAACAGGTCGGCACTGCGCTGGTAGAGCTGGCAGCTGAGCCTGCCGTCCGCCGCGTAGAACTGGAAGAAGGCGTGGCACGGCGGCAGCGCCATGTTCTCGATCTCGGCGACGTTCCACGCGGAGACGATGTTGCGCCGGCTCGACGGGTTGGTGCGGAGCGTGTCGATCGCCTTGCTGATCTGGTCGATGTGCTCGCCATCGGGGGTGGGCCAGCTGCGCCACTGCACGCCGTAGACGGGGCCGAGCTCGCCGTCGGGTGCCGCCCACTCGTCCCAGATGGTGACGCCGTTGTCCTGCAGCCACGTGACGTTGGAGTCGCCGCGCAGGAACCACAGCAGCTCGTACGCGATGGACTTCATGTGCACCCGCTTGGTGGTGATGAGCGGGAAGCCCTGCGACAGGTCGTACCGCAGCTGGCGCCCGAAGACGCTGCGCGTCCCGGTGCCCGTGCGGTCGGGCCGGTGCGTGCCGTTCTCCAGCACGTCGCGGAGCAGGTCTTCGTAGGGCGTCGCGATCACAACCCCATTCTAGAGAGTCGAAGAAGCGGGTGGACTACTCCGCCCGCAGCGCGGCGCGGGCGAGACGCTGCTGGCCGATCTCGGCGAGGTTCTTCATCAGCTCGGCGTTGACCCACGCGACCTGGTGGCCGACGGTGAGGTCGGCGTCCGGCGGCCAGGGGAACCCCGACGGCTCGTCGAGGCGCTCGTCGGTGAGTCCGTCGAGGACGGTCAGCCACTCGTCGCGCTTCTCGGTCAGCCAGGCGATGGCACCGTCGGGCCCGGGCCAGCGCACGGACTCGCGTTCCCGGACCGGTCGGCCGAGTAGGTGGTCGGCGGTGGTGCTCCACCACCATCCGATGTGCCAACTGATCCACGCCATCGTCGGGACCGGAATCGGGTCGGGCTCGGTCTCCGCCCAATCGGCGACCCACGCACCGTCGTCGCCGCGGCGCATCGTCCAGGTCAGCGACGCCGGTTCCCACCGGAAGTCGTCGGGCGTCAGTTCGGCGAGGTGCACCTCGCCGAGCGCCCAGGTCAGGTCGAACTGCCAGCGCAGGAGGTCCAGCCGCGATTCAGCCACTCGCCGACCCTATTGCCTGGACCCTGACGCCGCTCGCTGTGAGTGCGGGGCGCCGTGAATCCACGGCTCAGATCGACGCGAAGCAGGATGCGGCCTTGTGCGCAGCTGAGCCGTGGATTCACGGTGGGCGATCCCCGCCTCACTGCCCCATGAGCTGCGCGGCGACGGTGGCGCCGAGGTTCCAGCACGCCTCGAGATCCGCCTTCGAAGGCTTGCCCGACACGACGACGTGCGGCGTCGCTTTCACCCATCCGAGCCCGGCGGTGATCGAATCCACCGCGCGCTCCGCGCCCTCGCCGCCCTCGTTCGCGTGCAGATACAACCCGAAGGGCCGGTCGCGGGAAGAGTCGAGGCACGGGTAGTAGATCGTGTCGAAGGCGTGCTTGAGCGCCCCCGAGATGTAGCCGAGGTTGGCCGGCGAGCCGAGGACGTAGCCGTCCGCGGCCAGCACGTCCGACGCGGTCACTGCGAGCGCCGCGCGCCGCACCACCTCCACGCCCTCGATCTCGGGGTCTGTCGCCCCCGCGATCACCGCCTCGAACATCTCCTGGCAGTGTGGAGACGGCGTGTGGTGGATCACGAGGAGCACGGCCATCAGCGGGCCTTCTTCTCCATCGAGACGGCCTTGGTCATCCAGTCGCGGGCACGGGAGCGGTCGCCCGCGTAGTCGTAGGCGCGGGCGAGCCGGTAGGCGTTCACCCAGGACTCGGGCTCGGCCTCGTACTCGGCCTTCACCTGCGCGAACAGCTCATCGGCGGCGTCCCGCTGCACGCGCCCCGAGGGCATCTTCGGCAGCTCCGAGACGTCGAGGTCGCGCCCCAGCGCCTTGGCCGACGCCGCGAGCTTCTGGTGCGCGTAGCCGTTGCTGAGCACGGACCACAGGATCCACAGGCCGACGAGCCCGACCAGGACCATGCCGAAGCCGAGGCCGAGGTTCGCGCCGCCGCCGCGGCGGGCGATCATCCACGCCCACGCGCCGATGAGCCCGATGTACGTGAGCATCGCGACCGACAGGAACCCGATGACCAGCAGCTGGCCCAGGTTCCCCCGATCGCGGCGCTCCACGGGGCTCACAGGTCCATGAACGGCTCGATGCCCACGGTGAGGCCGGGCCGCGAGGAGATGCCGCGCACGCCGAGCAGTACGCCCGGCACGAAGGAGCTGCGGTCCAGCGAGTCGTGCCGGATGGTCAGGGTCTCGCCCTGGGTGCCGAGCAGCACCTCCTGGTGCGCGACGAGGCCGGCGACGCGCACGGAGTGCACGCGGACGCCGTCGACGCGCGCGCCGCGGGCGCGATCGAACTCCGCCGAGGTGGCGTCGGGCATCTTGCCGCGGCCGGCCTCCTCGCGCGCCTCCGCGATGAGCTCCGCGGTGCGGGTTGCGGTGCCGGACGGGGCGTCCGCCTTGTACGGGTGGTGCAGCTCGATGATCTCGACCGAGTCGAAGAACCGGGCGGCCTGCGCTGCGAAGCGCATCGTGAGCACGGCGCCGATGGCGAAGTTCGGGGCGATGAGCACGCCCACGCCGGGCTTCTCCGCGAGCCAGCCGCGCACCGTGTCGAGCCGGTCGTCGGTGAAGCCGGTGGTGCCGACCACGGCGTGAATCCCGTTGTCGATGAGGAACTCCAGGTTGTCCATCACCGCGTCCGGGTGGGTGAAGTCGATGACGACCTGCGTGTTCGAGTCGAGGAAGCCGGTGAGCATGTCACCCGCATCCACCGTGGCGCTCAGCGCCAGGTCGTCGGCCGCCTCGACGGCGTCCACCATTGCACGGCCGAC
This sequence comes from Tsukamurella hominis, assembly GCF_965137015.1. Classification (NCBI taxonomy): domain Bacteria; kingdom Bacillati; phylum Actinomycetota; class Actinomycetes; order Mycobacteriales; family Tsukamurellaceae; genus Tsukamurella; species Tsukamurella hominis. The sequence continues at coordinate 38,238 of NZ_CBCRZG010000018.1, forward strand.
CTTGCCGCCGGATCCCAACACACCCACGTTCAGCATGCGCCCGACGATACCCTTGCCCGGTGACCACCCGACCGGACGTTCCCGACGAATGGATCGACCGCCTCGCCGGCATCCTCGAGACCTTCCCCGAATGCGTAGCGGACCGGGCCTGGGTCGGCACGCGCTGGCGCGTCCGCGGCGCGACGGTGGCGCACGTCTTCGGCGGCGAGGACCAGCAGTTCCGCCTCATCTTCCGGGCCGAGCCCGGCGAGGTCCCGGCGTTCGAGAACCTCGGCGACCCGTACTTCCGGGTGAACTGGGGCGAGAGCACCGTCGGCATCATCGTCGACGAGCACACGGACTGGGACGAGGTCGCCGAGCTCCTCACCGACTCGTACTGCGTCCAAGCCCCTGCGACGCTCGCCGAGCAGGTCGAGCGGCCGGAGTCCGGCGGGTCCTAGGGTTGCTCCCATGGACGTGACCATCCGGACCTTCGTGGGTGATGCGGACGACTGCTTCGACGTCGTCCACCACGCCGCGACGGACGCCGCCACGCGGGCCCTGGCGGCACCGTCGGGCCTGATCTGGGTGGACGTGCTCGACCCGACCGAAGCGGAGTTCGCGCCGTTCGTCGAGACGATGGGCCTCGACAAGCTGGCCGTCGAGGACGCGCTCACCGTTCACGAGCGCCCGAAGTCCCTGCGCTACGGCGAGATCATGTTCGTCACCGCCTACACGATCGCCGAGGACGGCACCACCAGCCGGATCTCGCTGTTCCTCTTCGAGCACGGGGTGCTGACGGTGCGCCTCGGCCACGGCTTCCCCGTCGACGAGGTCGCGGAGAACATCTCGGACAACGCGGATCTGCTGCAGTACGGCCCGAAGTCACTGGAACTGATGCTGCTGGACGCCGTGGTCGACGGCTACACGGCCCGGATCACGACCGTCGACGAGCGGCTCGACGACGTGGAATCGATCCTGTTCGACGGCCGCTCGAGCGACCGGGTCTCCCAGATCACCTTCGACCTGCACAAGCAGGTCGGCGATCTGCGCCGCATCGTGCTGCCGATGCGCGACGTGGTGGGCTCGGTGTTGCGCCGGGTGTCCGCGGCGCCCGATCTGCACCAGCTGCTGCCCTACGCCGAGGACGTCTACGACCACACGATGCGCGCCGCGGACTGGACGGAAGGGCTGCGCGACAACGTGGAATCCGTGCGCTCGACCAACCTGGCCCTGGTGGACAACCAGCTCAACACGGTGATGAAGAAGCTCACCAGCTGGGCCGCGATCATCGCGGTGCCCACCGCCATCACCGGATACTTCGGCCAGAACGTGCCCTACCCCGGATTCGGGAAGGAGTGGGGCTTCTGGCTGAGCCTGCTGACCATGATCGCCCTCGCGGGCGGCCTCTACGCGGCGTTCAAGCGCCGCGGCTGGCTCTGAATCCGGGCCACCAGTTCGCGGTGCCCGCGATCCGCATGAACGCGGGCAGCAGCACCAGCCGCACCAGCGTCGCGTCGAGCAGAACGGCGATGGCGAGGCCCACGCCCAGCATGCGCATGAAGGACACCTCGGAGAAGCCGATCGCGGCGAAGACCACGGCCATGAGCAGCGCGGCGGCGGTCACCACCCGCGCGGTGCTCGCGATGCCGCGGGCCACGGCCTCGTCGTTCGCGGCGCGGTCCCGGCCGGGCAGCCCCTGCCACTCCTCGCGGATCCGCGAGAGCAGGAAGACCTCGTAGTCCATCGACAGTCCGAAGGCGATGCAGAACATCAGCACGGGCATGTCCGCGATGAGGTGCCCGGTCACCGTCGTCCCGAGCCCGCCCAGGTGCCCCTCCTGGAAGATCCACACCATCGCCCCGAAGGTCGCCGACAGCGAGAGCACGTTGAGCACCAGCGCCTTGAGCGGCAGCAGCACGCTGCCCGTGAGCAGGAACAGCAGCAGGAAGGTGGTGATCGCGATCGCCACCAGGACCCGCGGGACCGCCCCGAGGATCGAGTCGACAGCGTCCCGATCGGCTTGGGCCGCACCGGCGAAGAGCGTCGGGGCGGGCGCGGGCACCGCGCGGAGCGCGTCCAGCTGGGTACCGCCGGCCGCCGACCGCGGGTCGTGCTCGCTCGCCACCGTGACCAGGCGCGCGAAGCCCGCCCGGGCCGCCGGATCCCCGTCGGCGACGCGGGTGCCGCGCAGCCACGTCCCGTCCGGCCCGACCACGGGGCCCGTGCCCGCGGTCCGGGACAGCTCTCGGGCGTAGTCCTCGGTGCCCGACGGTGCGCCCTCGGGGAGCAGGATCAGGACGTCGGCCGTGGGATTCGGCTGGAAGCCGCTGCGCAGCTCGTCGCCGACGGCGTGCGACGAGGCGGTGGTGGGCAGGGTCCGGTCGTCGGGGTAGCCGAGCTTCGCGCCGAGGAAGGGCGCGCCGAGCGCGACCAGCAGCGCCACCACCGCGATGCCGAGTGGAACCGCCCGGCGTTGCACGGCTTTCACCGCCCGGTACCAGCGGGAATCGTCCGTCGGCCGCGGGCCGCGGCCCACCCGGAGCCGGTCGATGCGGTCGCCCAGCAGCGTCAGGATCGCGGGCGTCACGATCAGGGTCGCGACGGCGGTGAACCCGACGACGACCAGCCCGGCGTAGGCGAAGGAGCGCAGGAAGTACATGGGGAACAGCACCATCGCGGCGAGGCTGAGCCCCACGGTGATCGCGGAGAACAGGACCGTGCGCCCGGCCGTCGCCATGGCGGTCACGAGCGCCTCGTCGCGGCCGCGTTCGGGCACCTCCTCGCGGTACCGGCTCACCACCAGCAGGGTGTAGTCGATGGCCAGCGCGAGGCTCATCGCGGTGATGAGGTTGAGCGCGAACACGGAGACGTCGGTGGCCTCCGCGACGAGCCGCAGCAGCCCGGAGGTCGCGATGATCGCCGCGATCCCCACCACCACGGGCAACGCGGCCGCGACGAGCCCGCCGAACGCCCACACGAGGACGAGGAAGGTGAGCGGCAGGGCGATCAGCTCGGCCCGGACCAGGTCCTTCCCGGATTGCTCGTTGATCTGCAGGTAGGTCATGGCCTCGCCGCCCGCCTCGACCCGCACCCCGTCGGGCGGGCTCGGCAGGCCGTCGACGATCGCGCGGGCGTGGTCGGGTGCGTCCCCGGTGCCGCCGGTCAGGCTCGCGACCACGAGGCCGGTGCGGCCGTCCGCCGACGTCAGGCGCGCCGCCGCGGCGGGATCGGTCCAGGCGGAGGCGGCGGACTGCACCGCGGGTGCGCGCCGGACCGCGTCCGTGATCGCGCGACCGTGGTCCGCGGCGGCGGGCGCCGCCTCCGGCGTCAGCGCGCGCACCGTCAGCACGAGCGAGGACCCGCCGCGCCCGAAGTCGCCCTCCAGGCTCTCCTGCGCGCGGGCGGATTCGGCGGCGGGGTCGGTGCTGCCGCCGCTGCGGAGCGCGCCGCCGACCCCGGCGCCGAACACGCCCAGCACGATGAGCAGGAGCAGCGACGCGGCGAGAACGGCGCGGGGGCGCGCTGCGACGGCGCGGGTGAGGCGGGCGATCACAGCGCTGCGAGGAAGGAGCGGACCTCGTCGAGGCAGCCGGCCGCGCGCATCCGCTCGTCCTCGAACAGGACCAGGAAGTCGGCCATCTCGAAATCGGGGTCGTACGAGGGCATGCCGCAGATGATGCCGCCGTACCGGACGGCGATGCGGATCGTAGGCGGCACCAGGTCCTCATCGGCGCCCTCGGGCCGCGGGAGCTCGCCGATGGGGACACCGTCGACGACGACGGGCCGGATGGGATCGGCGCGCACGGCGCCGTCGGCGAGCGCGTCGTTGTCGGTGAGGAATCCGAGGGCCGCGCGGACCAGCGCGGCGCGGGGGTGCACCCCGTCCTCCATCCGCACGGACATGCAGCCCATCGCGTACCGGAATCCGGCACGCTCGTAGAAGGCGAGCAGCGCGATCCGCAGCAGCACCGAGACCACGCCGCCGCGGTAGCCCGCCGCGATCGTGGCGCGGCCCCACTCGGCCACGTCGTCCGCCATCGCCGCGAACGCCGGGCTGAGACGGAACATGCTGGTGGTGAACACCTCCCGCTGCCCGCTCGGCGCGGGAAGGATGATCCGGTAGCAGCCCACGATCTCGTCGGTCGGGTCGTGCCGCACGAGGAGGTGGGCGCTGTAGTCGTCGAACCGGTCCACGTCGATCGGCCGGCCGAGGCGCTCGCTGATCACGGCCCCGGGCAGCGGGGCGCCCAGCTCGGTGGAGAAGGCGTCGTACCGCAGGGCCTGCGCGCGTTCGATGTCGCGCGGGTCCTCGGCGACGAAGACCGTGAACGGGGTGCGTTCGGTCGCCGCGAAGAGCACGGTGCCCGCCGGTGTGCGCGTGGTCATGGCGACTCCTCCTGGTGCAGCGCGCGGGCGATCTCGCCCGCGCGGACGGCCACGTTGGACAGCAGCGTGGTCCCGAGCCCGTGGCCCGGGAGGTCGGCGCCCTGCACGTAGAGGCCCGGCACCTCGACGCCGTCGATCACGGCGCGGTGCGAGCGGGCGACGTGCAGGTCGGCGCCCGGCGGCGCGATGCCGTCCAACCCGGTGAGGCCGCCGGGCCGGAACCCGGTGGCGCAGACCACGGCGTCGAAGGTCGCCGCGGTGCGCTCGCCGGTGGTGAGGCGGCGCAGCTCGGTCGCGACGCCGCCGCCGGGTGCGGCGTGCGCGGCGACGACCTCGCTGGTGCGGTGCACGCCCAATCGGCGTGGGCCGCCGACCTTCTGCCGGTACCAGCGGTCGTACAGCTCGCGGGTCAGTGCGTGCTCGACCGCCGCGTAATTGGTGTTGCCGTGCCGATGCAGGAGCGCCTCGCGCGCCTCCGGCGGCGCGACGGCGAACTCGTCGACCACGTCCGGATCGAAGACCTGGTTGACGAAGGGACTCTCGTCCACGTCCGCGAGCCCGAAGCCGTGGAACGCGAGGTCGACGCGCGCCCCCGCGTCGTGCAGGTGCAGCGCCACCTCCGCGGCGGACTGGCCGCCACCCACCACGAGGAAGCGCCCGCCCGCGACCCCGTCGGAGAGATCGCGCTCCAGTTCGCCGAGCCGCGGGACGAGGTCGATGTTGTGGAAGACGCGCCGCGGGTCGAGCCCGTCGGTCCACGCGGGGAGGACGGGGCGCAGGCCGCGCGCCACGACCACCGACCGTGCGCGGGTGACCCGTTCGTCTCCATCGGGACCGTGATGGGTGACGGCGAACCGCGGGCCGTCGGCGCACCGGGCGAGGCCCGTCACCATGCGGCCGTACCGCACCTGGTCGGCGAACGACGCGGCCGCCCAGGCCAAGTAGTCCGCGAACTCGGCGCGCTCGGGCGTGAGAACGGCGCGGTTGACGAAGTCCACGAGCCGGTCCCGCGCACCGAGGTACGCGACGAAGGAGAACGGACTGGCCTGGTTGCGCAGCGTCACCAGGTCCTTGAGGAAGCTGATCTGCATCGACGTGCCCGGCAACAGCATTCCCGGGTGCCATGCGAAGGCCTCGCGGCGCTCCAGGAACCGCACGGAGCGGATCCGGTCCGGCGACTCCGCGAGCGCGATCGCCAGCGCCAGGTTGGCGGGTCCGAATCCGACCCCGAGGACGTCGACGACGTCGCCGTCGTCCGTTGGTCCCGTCGTCCGCATCACGCCCTTCCCCAATCGATTCGGGGCGGGTGGCTGGCATCCGCCTGAACGGATCGTAACCCTGCAAAGATCCTGTACACCGTACTTGATGCCAGATTTTTCACGCTTTGCAGTGTGAAATTTCTCCAGCCGTCAGGCCACCGGAGCGCGCGGGGGTTCCATGGGGAGACGGGGGTTGTGCAGGTGCGCGACGAGGCCCGTCCACCCGGTCTGGTGGGTCGCGCCGAGGCCCTCGCCGGTGTCGCCGTCGAAGTACTCGTAGAAGGTGGGGTGCTGCGCCCAGAGCGGGTTGTCGCTGCCCTCGATCCGCCCGGCGTCCGCGGGGCGACGGGCGCCGCCACCGTCGGCCCGCGCGACGGGGCGGAACAACCCGACGAGGCCCTCGTCGATGACGTCGGCCGCCTCCTCCAGCGTGCACAGGTTGTCGGAGCCGGTGGGGATGGCGATGGTGAAGTCCTCACCGAAGTGTCGGCCGTACGTGCGCAGCTTGTCGGCGAGCAGCACGTTCACCGGGAACCACACCGGCCCACGCCAATTGGAGTTGCCGCCGAACATGCCGGTGGTCGACTCGCCGGGTTCGTACTGGATGGAGACGGTGTTCCCGTCCACGTCCTCGGTCACCTGCTGCTCCGCCTTGGACAAGGAGCGGATGCCGTAGGGCGCCAAGAACTCCGCCGGGTCGAACATGCGCTCCAACACGCGGCGCAGCCGGTCGGGGCTGACGAGGGAGAGCAGCATCCGGCCGTCTCCGGCGCCGTCGGCCGCAGCGCCGGAGAGCACGGGCTCCACGAGTTCCGGCCGGCGGGAGCGCAGCCAATTCAGGCGCGCGGTCACGTCGGGGCACTCCTGTGCCACCCACGTCGGCACGTCGGTGGCGCCCAGCAGCGGGAGCAGCCCCACCATGGAGCGCACCCGCATCGGCAGGGCGCTGCCGTCGGGCCGGACGAGCACGTCGTAGAAGAAGCCGTCCTCGTCGTCCCACAGCGAGAGGCTGTGCGAACCGAAGTTGTACGTCGCCTTGGAGATCTGCAGGAAGTGCTCGAGGAACTTGGTGGCGCAGTCCTGCCACACCGGGTCGTGCCGGGAGAGCTCGATGGCGATCTTGAACATCTGCTGGCAGTAGAACGCCATCCAGCTGGTGGCATCGGACTGCTCGAGCCGGTAGCCGGGCGGCAGCGGCGCGGACCGGTTGAAGAAGCCGATGTTGTCCATACCGAGGAAGCCGCCCTCGAAGACGCCGGCGTCGTCGGAACCCTTGCGGTTGACCCACCAGGAGAAGTTGAGCAGCAGCTTGGTGAAGACGCGGACGAGGAAATCCTGGTCGCGCCAACCGTCGATGCGGTAGACGTGCCACGCCGCCCAGGCGTGCACGGGCGGGTTGACGTCGCCGAACTCCCATTCGTACGCCGGCAGTTGGCCGTTCGGGTGCATCGCCCACTCGCGACACATGAGCACCAGCTGTTCCTTGGCGAACTCGGGGTCGACGTGGGCCAGCGGGATGCAGTGGAAGGCCAGGTCCCAGGCGGCGAACCACGGGTACTCCCACTCGTCGGGCATGGAGATCACGTCCGCCAACGAGAAGTGCTTCCAGGTGGTGTTGCGGCGGCCCGGGTCGGCCCGCTCGCGCGGCGACGGGTCGACCGCGGGATCGCCCTCCAGCCAGGACTCCACGTCGTAGCGGTAGAGCTGCTTGTTCCACAGCATGCCCGCGTAGGCGCGGCGAGCGACGGCCCGGTCCTCGCCCTGCACGTCCGGGTGGATCACGGTGCCGTAGAACTCGTCCGCCTCCTCGCGCCGGTCGGCGAACACGGCGGCGAACCCCGGGCCGAAGGTGTCCAGCGACGGTGCGGTGCGCGAGAGCCGCAGCCGCACCGTCACGCTCTCCCCCGCCGGGACGGGCGCGAAGCGGTACCAGATGGCCACCTTCGTCCCGCGACTCTCCGGGTTGACCGCCGACTCGTCGCCCTGGACGACGCGCCGGGTGATCCCGTCCTTCGGGTACGGCGAGGCGTTCTGCGCGGCACCGAAGAGCTCCACCGCGTCGGTCTCGTTGTCGCAGAACAGGAGCTGTGGGGACCCCTCGGCCGCGAGGTGGTACTCACCGAGCCACTGGTGCGTCACGCGGACGGCCTCGAGGCCGCCGGCCTGCGGCGACTGCACGTGCGTGATCTCGCCGCGCCGCTCGTCGTGCCCCCAGGCCCACGTGTTGCGCAACCACAGCTGCGGCAACAGATCGAGCGGCGCGGGCGACGGACCGTGGTTGACGGCCTCGATCTCCACGCAGATGTCGTCGGGCGCGGCCTTGGCGTAGCGCACGTGCACGTCGAAGAAGCGGTTGTCGGCGAGCACGCCGGTGTCGGCGAGCTCGTACTCGCGCTGCGTGCGGTCGCGTGCGGCGTTGCCGTCACGGAGTTGCTGGTACGGGTACTCCGCCTGCGGGTACCGGTACATCCAGTGCATCCAACTGTGCGTGGGCGTCCCGTCGACGGGCCACCAGTACTCCTTGACGTCCTCGCCGTGGTTGCCCTGCTCGTTGGTGAGGCCGAACAGGCGCTCCTTGAGGATGGGGTCGTTGTGGTTCCACAGGCCGACGGCCAGGTTGAGGAAGCCGTAGCGGTCGCAGATGCCGCCGAGCCCGTCCTCGCCCCACCGATAGGCGCGGCGGTGCGCCTGGTCGAAGCCGAAGCTGGCCCACGCGTCGCCGCTGCCGCTGTAGTCCTCCCGGACGGTGCCCCACTGGCGCCCCGCGAGGTAGGGGCCCCACAGGCGCCACGGTCCGTCGGGCCCCGGGCTCTCCGCGAGGCGGCGGTGTTCGGCGGTGGATTCGGTGGTCTGCACCGGAGAATCCTCCTACACCGCGGGCCGCGCCGCAGGAGGTGGACCGAGCCGAAGGCGAACGGGCTCGAACGGGCATTCCCGGGACTCGGGCGTCCGCCTCACGAATTCGAGTTCTGCGCGGGTGCACGTGCTCCTGAGCACACGCGCGCCGCCAGAAGCCGACATCGTGAGCGATCAGCGCGCGGAGACCGCCTGTGCGTGCATCTCCCAGAACAGGATCTCGGCGGGCTCGGTGGCGGTCGCCGTGAGTGCGCCGGTGTGGACCGTGCGCAGCGCGTCGCCCTCTGCGAGCCGGTCGTCGCCGACGGCGACCGAGCCGGAGACGACGAAGAGGTGGCCGTAGGGCGCCGGCGGCAGGACCACCGACTCCCCTGCCGCCAGCCTGGCCGCGTGCAGCGCCGCGGCGTCGTTGTTGATCACCACCGCCGGATCGCGGCCCGCGATCCCCGAGGCGACGAGGACCAGGCCGCGCCCGTCGAGCGGGACGTCGGCGGTGCGGTACTCGGGCTCACCGCCGGGCTCGTTGGGCGGCAGCCACATCTGGACGACCCGGGCTACCACGCCGGTGGAGCGCGGGTTCTGCTCGCGGTGGTTGACCCCGCTGCCCGCGCTCATGGCCTGTACCTGGCCGGCCCGGACCAGGCCCGTCTCGCCGGACGAATCGTCGTGGTGCACCTCCCCAGCGATCACCCAGGTGACGATCTCGGCATCGCGGTGGAAGTGCCGGTCGACGCCCGAACCGGGGTCGATGAGGTCGTCGTTGTGCACGAGCAGCTGCCCGTGCGCGTTCTCGCCCAGATCGAAGTTGCCGGTGAAGGGCATCGACTGCCGCGTGTAGATCCCCTCGCCGCGCCAATGCGTGCGGTCGGCGGCCGGGACGATCCTGCTCTCGCTCACCACGACAGCGTAGGCCGGTGCCGCCGTCAGACTTTCGCGGGCAGGCCCGCTCCCGACGGCGAGACGAGGATCTTCACGGCGGTCTCGTTGTGGTGCAGCAGCGTGTCGCAGCCGACGGTGACCAGCTCGTCGAGGCCGATCCTCCCGGTGATGAACGGCGCCAGGTCGACGGTGCCGCTCTCGACCAACGCGATCGTCTCGGCGTGGTTGTTCACGTAGGCGATGGTGCCGCGCATGTCGATCTCCTTGAGCACCAGCTTCTGCATGTCGACGCTGCCCGGGTGGCCCCAGATGGAGACGACCACGAGCACGGCCTGCGGCCGCAGCGCGTCGAACAGGGTGTCCAGGGCGGGCTGCACCGAGGTGCACTCGAAGCCGACGTCCGCGCCGCGGCCGCCCGTGAGGCCCCGGACCGCCTCGACCACATCGACCTGCGTGGGGTCGAAGACGTGGTCGGCGACGCCGGTGTCCGCGGCCCGGCTGCGACGCAGGGAGCTGGGCTCGCTGATCGCGACGGTGAGCCCCTTCGCCTTGCACACCGCGGCGGTGAGCAGACCGATCGGCCCCGCGCCCGTGATGAGGGCGAACGCGCCCGCGCCGGCGCCGGAGCGCTGCAGCGCGTGGTACCCCACGGCGAGGGGCTCGATGAGCGCCGCCTGGTCCAGCGGCACGTCCTTCGAGACCCGGTGCACCCAGCGGCGTTGCACGACGATCCGCTCCGAGAGCCCGCCGCCGCGGCCGCCCAGCCCGATGAAGTTCATGTTCGGCGAGAGGTGGTAGTCGGTGCTGTCCGGCCCGGTGTCCACGCCGTCGGCGATGATGTACGGCTCGACCACCACGTGGTCCCCCACCCGCAGGTCGTCGACACCGGCGCCGACCGCGGCGACGACGCCGGACATCTCGTGCCCGATCGTCAGGGGCGCGGCCTCGCCGCTCACCGGATTCGGATGGCCGCACGGGGGCACGAAGATCGGGCCGTCCACGTACTCGTGCAGGTCGGTCCCGCAGATCCCGCACCACGCGACGTCGATGGCGACGGTGCCGTCCGTCACGACGGGAGCGGGGACGTCCTCGATCCGGACGTCGTTGCGGTCGTAGTAGCGCGCTGCTCGCATGGGATTCCTCCGGTCGTCGACGTGTGATCCATCCCACAGTCGCCGCGGTCCGTGCGCCCCGTCGATCGTTGCAGCGGGTTGCACACCTACAGCGGCGCCGATCCGCGGACGTGCTCGAAGACGAGCGAGGTGTTGGTGCCGGCGACCTCCTCGCGGGCGCTGAGATATTCGACGAGGTGCCGCAGGTCGTCGGTGTCGACGGCCGCGACGTGGAGGAGGTAGTCGTCACCCCCGGCGAGGAAGTACGCGTCGATGACGGGCGGCAGGTCGATCACGGACTCCACGAACTGCCGGATCCGGTGCCGGGCCGTCGACCGCAGCGTCACGGAGATCATGGCGCGCAGCGGTCGCCCGACGGCCGCCGGATCGACGTCGGCGTAGAAGCCGCGAATCACACCCGCGTCGGTGAGTCGTCGGACGCGGGTGTGCACCGTGGACGGGGCCAGGCCGACCTCCTCCGCGAGGGCGGCGTTCGAGACCCGCCCGTCCCGCTGGAGCACGAGCAGGATCCGCCGGTCCGCGTCGTCGAGCAGAGGTCGACGATCGTTCGACGATGGTGGGCGATACGCCGTTCTCACAGAATGTACGTCAGCCAACTTCGACCCTTTCAGAATCTTCTTCCGTGTGCTTGATCGGTTCTCGATGTTTCTTCAGACTATGTGACACAAGCCACCTTCGCCTGACAGGAGCACACGATGCGCGTCGGAATCCCCACCGAGATCAAGAACAACGAGTACCGCGTGGCGATCACGCCCGGCGGTGTCGCCGAGCTGACCCGTCGCGGCCACGACGTGCTGATCGAGGACGGCGCGGGCGTCGGGTCGGCGATCAGCAACGAGGACTTCGCCGCAGCGGGCGCCCGCATCGTGGCCACGGCGGACGACGTCTGGGGCGAGGCCGACCTGCTGCTCAAGGTCAAGGAGCCCATCGAGCCCGAGTACGCCCGGATGCGCGCCGACCAGACGATCTTCACCTACCTGCACCTGGCCGCGTCGCGGCCGTGCACCGATGCGCTCCTGTCGTCGAAGACCACGTCGATCGCCTACGAGACGGTCCAGCTCCCCGACGGCTCACTCCCCCTGCTCGCCCCGATGTCCGAGGTGGCGGGTCGGCTCGCCCCGCAGGTCGGCAGCTACCACCTGATGCGCTCCAAGGGCGGCCGCGGCGTGCTCATGGGTGGTGTCCCCGGCACCGCGCCCGCGAAGGTCACGGTGCTCGGCGGCGGCGTCTCCGGCATCAACGCCGCGCAGATCGCCGCGGGCATGGGCGCGGACGTCACCGTGTTCGACCTGGACGTGCGCAAGATGCGTGCCGTCAACGCCCAGTTCGGCGGCCGCGTGCACACGAGCTACTCCACCTCGCTCGCGCTCGAGGAGGCCGTCGTCGAGTCGGACCTGGTCATCGGCGCCGTGCTGATCCCGGGCGCCGCGGCGCCGAAGCTGGTCTCCACCGACCTGGTGCATCGCATGCGGCCCGGCGCCGTGCTCGTCGACATCGCGATCGACCAGGGTGGCTGCTTCGCCGACTCGCACCCCACCACGCACGACGATCCGACCTTCACGGTCGGCGAGACCGTCTTCTACTGCGTCGCGAACATGCCGGGCGCCGTGCCGCGCACCTCCACGTTCGCGCTCACCGGCGCCACCCTGCCCTACGTGCTGCGCATCGCGGACAAGGGATGGAAGGCCGCGTGCTCCGAGGACGCCGCCCTCGCCGCCGGCCTCTCCACGCACGACGGCGTGCTCCTCAACGCCGGAGTCGGCGAGGCGCTGGGCATCGAGTCGAAGGCACCCGAGGCCGTCCTGGCCTGAGCCGTGAGCTCACCGGTGCCGGTTCACCATTCGCCGGCGTCGAGGTACTGCGCGAGGTTGGCCATGCGGCGCTGCACCGCGGCCACCTCGCGCACGCACTGCTCGAGGAGCCCGCGGTCCAGGGACGACATCCGCCGGATGGACAGGACGTCACCCGGCGCGCGACCGGCGCCCATCTGCTGCACCTGATGCTCCATGCGGAGTCGCTCGAGGATCGAGAAGGCCTCGCGCAGCACCTCGGCGGAATCATCGGGCAGCACGGGCGAATCCGCGCCCGCGGCGAGCCGGTTGCGGGTCTGCAGCTTGGTGGAGCCGCGGCTCAGCGCGGCCCACCGGGCGATGTTCACCACCGGCACCAGCGCGTGCGCCTTAATGTCGAAGGTGCCGCCCCGCAACGAGATCACGTCTCGCACGGAGCGCAGCCGCGCCTTGGCGGTGAGGGCCTCGCGCAACATCAGGATGAAGGCACGGGGATGCTCCGAGAGATGCTGGTAGACACCGGCCACGGGTTGCAGGGTCAGGTCGCCCCACACGGGGCGGCCGTCCACCAGCAGCGAGGCCATCATCATCGCGTTGTTCGACAGCGGCGCATCGATCCATTCGCCGGCCGCGTACAGCCACTCCGACTCGGTGCGGCAGAAGCGGGTCTGCGCGGCGACCGCGCCGTTGGTGTCCGACGGGATGCCGCACTCCTCGAGCCGCGCGTGGACGGCGGCGGCCAGTGCGAGGGCGGCGGACCGTCGGACCTCGATCTCCTCCGCCGAGGCACCGGGCAGGTCCTTGAGGATGATCGCGCTGTCGACGTCGGAGCTGGGCACCACCTCGCGGCGCGAGACGCTCCCGAGCGAGAGCCAGGTGAAGTCGCCCTCCTGCAACTCGGGATGCACCGGCAGTTCGAGCTCGATGCACCGGCGCACCATCGCCTCGATCGCCACGGCCGCGACGCCCGAGATGTGGCGGACCGGGGCCTGCTGTCCCCAGAGCACGGGGAAGATCTCGCGGATCGTCGCGCCGATCTCGGGCAGTTCCGCCGCCTCCGCGCGCTCGATCCGGCGCTGCAGCGCGAACGTGGACGTCGTCGGCACCGTGAGGAAGTCGACGTCCTGGACGACGCCCCGCACGGCCGCGTGCTCGTCGAGCACCGCCATGTAATGGAGCTTGCGGTCGAGCATCTCGATCAGCACGTCGGACGACAGCGCGGTCTCCGGAACGGCGGCGAGCGGCGCCGTCATCACCGCGGTCACGGGATCGGTGACGGGGCGCCCGACCGAGATCACCCGCGCCCGCAGGTCGTGGTCGGTGACGATGCCCAGCGGCTCCCGGGCGGCGTTCTCGACGAGGATGTACCCGGACTTCGCGGCCGTCATCGCCGTGGCGGCCTCCTGCACGGTGACGGTGGGCGGGCAGATGACGGGCGGGCGCCGCACGATCTCGCCCGCGGTCCGCTCGCGCACCTCCTCGGCGGAGACCGCCGTGGTCGGCTTGGCGAGCTCGGTGGCCAGGAAGGCCGCGCCGGCCGGCGTGGAGAACATGTCGCCCACCGCCCACGCGGGCAGGCGCAGCAGCGTGACATCGGAGAGGGCGACGGCGCGAGGCCCGCCCTTCGCGCCCACCAGGATGACCACGTAACCGAAGACCCCGCCCGGACCGACCACCTCGTCGACGTCGCCCACGTCGGTCGGCGACGCCGACGGGAAGTTCCACACCCCGACCCGGCCGGCGAGCACCACGAAGGCGTGGTCGGGCGAAGCGGACAAACCGTCCAGGATCGTCGCGCCCTCGGCGAACTCGCTGATCGACGATTCGGCCGCCAGACGTGCGCGAACGTCGTCGGGCAGGCCGTCGAAGGGCGCGTGTCCGGAAAGGAAGGCGAACAGCTCCCCGAGGTCCGAGAAGTCGGTCATGGACCTATGTTTACACGTCGACGTCGATCGACATCCCCAAGTCATCTCTCGGTAACGCGTCCGCGGAAGCGTTGCGAGGTCTACATTCCCATCCAGCGCACAACCCCATGCGCACCGATACGTCGAGGAGAAAGACTCATCCATGACGCATTCCGTCGATAAGTTCGCGGCCGAGCAGGAGGGCTACAAGCAAACCCTCGGTCGGCGACACGTGCAGATGATCGCCATCGGCGGCGCCATCGGCACGGGCCTGTTCCTGGGCTCCGCCAGCCGCCTCAACAGCACGGGCCCCGCCCTGCTGTTCAGCTACGCCTTCGTCGGCGTGATCGCCTTCTTCCTGATGCGCGCCCTCGGCGAGCTGGTGCTCTACCGCCAGAGCTCGGGCGCCTTCGTCTCCTACGCCCGTGAGTTCTTCGGCGAGGCCGCGGCCTACGCCGCGGGTTGGCTGTACTGGATCTTCTGGGCGCTCACCGGCGTCGCGGAACTCTCGGCCGTGGCGGTGTACGTCCGGAAGTGGTGGGAGCTGCCCAACTGGGTGTCGGTGATCATCGCGCTCGCCGTGGTCCTGGTGATCAACCTGCTCTCGGCGCGTGCCTTCGGCGAGTTCGAGTTCTGGGCGTCCGTGCTCAAGGTCGGCGCCATCGTGATCTTCCTCGTGGTCGGCCTCGTGATCGTGATCGGTCAGGTCACGGTGGGCGACGGCGACCAGGCGCACAAGGCCGGGATCTCCAACCTCTGGTCCAACCCCGGCGGATTCTGGCCGCACAGCGACACCTTCGGGTGGATCGCCCCGATCGTGGTGATGTCCGGCGTCGTCTTCGCCTACGCCGCCATCGAGATGGTCGGTATCGCAGCCGGCGAGATGCAGAACCCGCAGCGCGAGGTGCCCAAGGCCGTCAACTCGGTGATCCTGCGTATCGCCGTCTTCTACTGCGGCTCGATCTTCCTCCTCGTGTGCATCCTCCCGACCAGCCAGTACGGCACCCGGAACGCCGAGGGCGACCTGGAGTCCCCGTTCGTCACGGTCTTCGAGCGCATGGGCGTCAGCTGGATGGCGACCCTCATCAACGGCGTGCTCATCGTCGCCGCCATGAGCTCGCTCAACGCCGGCCTGTACACCACGGGCCGCATGCTCCGCAGCCTCGCCGCCAGCCGCGAAGCACCGAAGATGTTCATGAACATGAGCAAGTCGGGCGTCCCGGCGACCGGCATCATCGTGACGTCGATCTTCTACGTGCTCGGCGCCGTGCTCAACGCGCTCGTCCCCGGCCACGCCTTCGACATCGCCCTCGAGGCCTCCGCCATCGCGGTCGTCGGTGTGTGGAGCCTGATCTTCCTGTGCCACATCCGCTACCGGAAGCTCTCGGACGCGGGCATCGTCACCAAGAGCCCGTTCCGCGCCCCGCTCGCGCCGTTCATGAGCTACGTCGGCCTGGTCTTCCTCTTCCTGGTCCTCGTCGGCATGGCCTACTCGGGCTACAAGTCCGACGGTGGCTTCTGGGACAAGACGAACCTCATCGTCGTCATCCTGGGCATCCCCGCTTTCGTCGCCATCCTGGCCATCGGCTGGTTCGCCGTGAAGCCGAAGGTGCTCGAGCACACCGGTGGCGACCTCGCGCCCACCTGGTCGCTCAAGGACGCGACGAAGAAGTAGCGCACGATCCTCGGACGCCCGCCGGAACCCCGGCGGGCGTCCGTCGTCTCTCGGGACCGAGGCGGGACGAGGCTGCGACCGGACGCGGACCCGACGGTGACGGGCCGCCCCTAGCGTCGATAGCGGCCGCCCGCACCGGGCGCGGCGGCTCGTCACCAGGGAGAACCATGTCGATCCTCATCGCCGGCGGACGCCGGCTGCTCCTCGCCGCCGTCGCCGCAGCCGCGCTGGGCGTCCCGTTCGCGGGTGCGGCCCACGCTGCACCGCTCGCGCCCGCCGCACCGGGGAAGCCCGGCGCGCCCGCACCGCACCCCGTGTCCGGCGCCGCTCCGGGAAAGCCCGCGCCGCCCGCGCCCGGTTCGCCCGTCCTCCGCGCTCCGGGGGCGCCCGCACCCGCGGGGATTCCCGCGCCGGACACCGCGCCGGGTGCTCCCGCGGCACCGCCGCTCGCCTGATCGCGCTTTCCGCCCGCGGCGCGCCCGCGGCGCGCCCGCCGTTCACCCGCGATTCATCGTGTGCGATTACGTTGCCGCCATGACCACGCGCTCCCGTACCCTGTCCCGCGTCGCCGCGCTCGCGGCGGCCGTCACCGTCGTGCTGGGCGGTGGGGCGGTCGCCGCCCCCGTGTGGGCGGCCCCGTCGGGCTCGTTCGACCTGCAGTCGCACCGCGGCGGGCGAGGCGAGCATACCGAGGAGTCGCTGTACGGCTTCGCACGTTCGCTCGAGCTCGGAGTGACCACGCTCGAGCTCGACGTCGTGCTCACCAAGGACGACGTGCCGCTGATCTGGCACGACCCGGCGGTGCAGGCGGACAAGTGCACCGACACCGCGCCCGCGACGCCCGGCGACAAGCAGTTCCCCTACGTGGGCAAGACGATCCACGACCTCACCTACGCCCAGGTGCAGACGCTGGTGTGCGCGAGGAAGCTGGCGAAGTTCCCGGCGGCGAAGGTCGTCGAGGGCAATCGGATCGCGACGCTGCCGCAGCTCTTCGACCTGGCCGCGCAGTACCGGGGCAACACGGTGCGATTCAACATCGAGACCAAGATCGAGGCGGAGGAGCGGTCGAAGTCGGCGGAGCCGGCCGCCTTCGTCGCGCAGATCCTCGGCGCCGCGCGCCGCGCGGGAGTGCTCGATCGGATCGCGGTCCAGAGCTTCGACTGGCGGTCCCTGCCGCTGGTGCGGGCGCAGGCGCCGTCGGTGCCGCTGGTGGCGCTGTACGACGCGACGACGTGGAAGAAGGGCTCGGCCTGGCTCGGCCCGGTGAGCTTCGAGCGATCCGGCGGCGACGTGGTCCGGGGCGTGAAGGAGGCGGGCTTCGACGTGCTCTCCCCCGACTTCGAGCTGTCCGACGCGAAGACCGTCGCCGCGGCGCGCGCCGCCGGCCTGACGGTCATCCCGTGGACCGTCAACGAGGAGAAGGACATGCGCGCGCAGCTCGCGCTCGGTGTCGACGGCATCATCACCGATTACCCCACGCGCCTGCGCGGCGTGCTCGCTGCCGCCGGCAAGCCGCTCCCCCGGGCGTACGCGAAGTAGGCCCGGACGAGGGTCACTCCTGCGGCGACGTGGTCGGCGCGCCGAGGAAGGCCGCGAGCTCGGCGGCGACGGCGTCCGGACGGTCCATCATCGCGAGGACGTAGGAGTCCGGCAGCTCGACGAGCCGACCGCGCGGCAGCAGATCGGCGAGCCGGCGGCCGTGCTCGCGCGGCATAACCGTGCCGTCGGCGATCCAGAGGACGAGGGCGTCCCCGGTGAAACCGCGCAGCGCCTCGGTCTGCCGCGTCAGGACGGCGCGATCGAACGGCGCGCGGGCGTGTTTGAGCAGGTCGCGGCGGATCAGCGGGTCCTCGATCGCGGGCCGGGTCCAGGCCCGCATGGTCGCGTCCGGGATGGCGCGCGCCATGCGCCCGAAGAGGATCGGCAGGCGCCGCACTGCGCCGATCCGCATGGCCCGCAGGCCGAGGGCGAGGCCGGGGAGCCGGGCGGCGACGGTGGCCGCCTTGCCGGGGAGGCCGGGCGGGAAGTTGTCGAAGGCGGTGCTCGGCAGGATAACGAGGCGCCCGATCCGCTCGTCGCGGCCGAGCGCCGTCAGGAGCAGGCCGCCGCCCCAATCGCTGTGCACGAGGGTGACGTCGCGCAGGTCGAGCGCCTCGAGGAAGTCCGCGATGAGGTGTGCGATCCCGTCGTTCGACAGGTCCGCGTCGGTATTCAGCGGAATCGGATGGGCGCCGAGCGGCAGGTCGGGCAGCAGGTAGCGGTGCCCCTCGGGAAGGAGCGGCAGCACGGCGTTCCACACCGTGTGGTCCATGAGTAGGCCGTGCAACAGGACGACCGGCGGGCCGTCGCCGAACTCCTCGTAGTGGACCCGGCCCGCGGGGACGGAGACCTCCGGCATTCCCATCACCTCCATTGGAGCGAACGCTCTAGAGTGGCTGCTCTAGAATCTAGAGCGTGATGGTCGACCGGTCAATGCCCACCCGAGAGCGCCTCGTCGCCGCGATGGGGGAACTCCTGCGCCGCCAGGGTTACGGTGCGACCACCGTGAAGCAGCTGACCGAGGCCGCCGGCGCCACGATGGGCTCGCTGTACCACCACTTCCCGGGTGGGAAGCCCGAGGTCGCCGCGGCTGCGCTGCGCTCCTCCGGCGCGGCGTACATGGCCCTCCTGCCCGCCCTGCTCGACGGCGCGCCCGACCTCGAGGACGCGATCCCGGGGGCGTTCGCGCTGGCCGCCGAGCACATCGCGGAGGCGGGCTGGATCACGATGTGCCCCGTGGGCACCGTCGCGGGCGAGGTCGCCGATTCCGAGCCCGAGGTGGCCGCCGCGGCGGCGGAGGTCTTCGCGGACTGGATCAGTGGCGGTACCGCGTACTTCGTGGCGCGCGGGCTCGACGACGTGGCGGCGCGGGAGCTGACGCTCGCGGTGCTGAGCTCGCTGGAGGGCGCGTTCATCCTCGCCCGGTCGCTGCGCAGCGCGGCTCCCCTGCTGGCGGCGGGATCCGCGCTGCGCGAGCACGTTCGGCTCGCCATACCCTCACCCGAGCAGGCGTAGCGCCACTGGCGACGACGACACGCTCACGGCTCAGCGCGCATCGTCGGACGACGTGCTGGGATCATCGGGACGTCCCCGCCCGTCGTTCCAGCGATCAGGTCGCACGAAGTCGATATTCATGCGCAGCGCCATCGCCACCCACAGGAACGGGACGGCGACGACGGCGAACGTCACCCCACCCGGGAACGGCCACGTCGCGACGACCACCAGCCCGGTCGCGGCCGCAAGTCCCCAGTACACGGACCGCGCGACACGGAAATGGGGCGACGACCGATCGAAGTAGCCGGTACCGATGGCGAGGAACGTCAACGCGCTCGCGATGACGAAACCCGCTCGCTGCACGCCGGGCCACGAGTCCCAGCCGCCTGCAGCGAGGAAGTGCGTCATGTCAGCCCAGCCAGTTCCGGACCGGCGCGGGCACGCCCCGTCGACCACGGTGCGGGCCGAGGACCGCGCCGCCGAAGCGCTGCGAGAGCAGATCCCGCGCAACGCGGTTCACGTCCGCCGCCGAGACCTTGTCGATCGTCGCGAGCGTGCGGGTGACGGTGCGCTGGTTCTGGTAGTTGATCTCGCTGCGGCCGATGCGGTGCATGCGGGACTGCGCGTCCTCCAGGCCGAGCACGAGCCCGCCGCGGAGCGAGCCCTTGGCGCGCGCCAGCTCCTCGTCGGTGAGACCGTCATCGCGGACGTCCTCGAGGACCTTCCGCGCGACCGTCGTCACCTCACCCAAACGGTCCGGGGAGCACCCGGCGTACACCGAGAACAACCCCGTGTCGGCGTAGGTGTCGACCGCCGAGTACACCGTGTACGCGAGGCCGCGCTGCTCCCGGATCTCCTGGAACAGGCGCGAACTCAGGCCCCCGCCGATCGCGGTGTTGAGCACGGACAGCGCCCACCGGTCCGGGTGGAACCGGCCGTAGGCGCGGGTGCCCGCGACGAGGTGTGACTGCTCCCCGTCCCGGTTCACCACCTCGAGCGTCGGCGCACCCGGACGGCGCCGGGCGCCCGTGCGGATCGGTGCGGAATCGGCGGCACCGTCGAGCCGGCCCGCGAAGGCCTTGCGCGCCAACTTGACCACCTGCGCGTGCGTGACATTGCCCGCGACGGCCAGGACCATCTTCTCGGGCGTGTACCGGCGGCGATGGAAGCCCCGCAGGCGCGCGGCGGTCATCGCGGACACAGATTCCTCGGTGCCCAGCACGGGCCGCGCCAGCGGGTGGTCGCCCAGCAGGGCCGCGGTGGCGGCCTCGTTGACCAGGTCCTCCGGATCGTCGTCGCGCATGGCGAGTTCCTCGAGCACGACCTCGCGCTCCACGTCCACGTCCGCGGGGCGGCACAGGCCGCCGAGGACCACGTCCGTCACCACGTCGACCGCGAGCTCGACGTCGACGTCGAGCACGTGCGCGTAGTAGCAGGTGTGCTCCTTGCTGGTGAAAGCGTTGATCTCGCCGCCGACGGCGTCCACCTCGGCGGCGAGGGACGCCGCGTCGCGACGCGGCGTCGCCTTGAACAGCAGGTGCTCCAGGAAGTGCGCGGACCCGGCCGAGGTCGGGTGCTCGTCGCGCGAGCCGACCGCGACCCACAGGCCCACGGCGGCGGACCGGGAACCCGGCACCGTCTCCGTGACCACCCGCAGGCCGCCGGGCAGGACGCTACGACGAACGGGGGCACCCGATCCGGATGCCCCCGTCCGCGCAGCCCGTGATGTCAGGCTGCTCAGTTCCTACTCCTCGCCCGCAGGAGCGGCCTCGGCGGCCTTCTCCTCCACCACAGGGATCAGGCTGATCTTGCCGCGCTCGTCGATGTCCGCGATCTCGACCTGCAGCTTGCTGCCGACGTTGACAACGTCCTCGACCTTGTTCACGCGCTTGCCGCTGCCGAGCTTGCTGATGTGCACCAGACCGTCGCGGCCGGGGACCAGCGAGACGAATGCGCCGAACGCCGTGGTCTTGACCACGGTGCCCAGGAAGCGCTCGCCCACCTTCGGCAGCTGCGGGTTGGCGATGGCGTTGATCCGGTCGATCGCCGCCTGGGCCGACGGGCCGTCGGCCGCACCGACGAACACGGTGCCGTCATCCTCGATCGAGATGTTGGCGCCGGTCTCCTCGGTGATGGAGTTGATCGTCTTGCCCTTGGGTCCGATGACCTCGCCGATCTTGTCGATCGGCACCTTGATCGTGGTGATCCGCGGGGCGTACGGGCTCATCTCGTCGGGCGCGTCGATCGCCTCGGCCATGACCTCGAGGATCGTGGTGCGGGCGTCCTTCGCCTGGGCCAGCGCCCCGGCCAGGACCTGCGACGGGATGCCGTCCAGCTTGGTGTCCAGCTGCAGGGCGGTGACGAAGTCGGACGTACCGGCGACCTTGAAGTCCATGTCGCCGAAGGCGTCCTCGGCACCGAGGATGTCGGTCAGGGCCACGTAACGGGCCTGGCCGTCGACCTCGTCGGACACCAGGCCCATGGCGATACCCGCGACGGGCGCCTTGAGCGGCACGCCGGCGTTGAGCAGCGACATCGTCGAGGCGCAGACCGAGCCCATCGACGTGGAGCCGTTGGAGCTGAGGGCCTCCGAGACCTGGCGGATGGCGTAGGGGAACTCCTCCACCGACGGCAGCACCGGCACGAGCGCACGCTCGGCGAGCGCGCCGTGGCCGATCTCGCGGCGCTTCGGCGAGCCGACGCGGCCGGTCTCACCGGTCGAGTACGGCGGGAAGTTGTAGTGGTGCATGTAGCGCTTCGACTTCTCGGGTCCGAGCGAGTCGATCTGCTGCGCCATCTTCACCATGTCCAGCGTGGTGACGCCCAGGATCTGGGTCTCGCCGCGCTCGAACAGGGCGCTGCCGTGGGCGCGCGGGATCACGGCGATCTCGGCGCTCAGCGAACGGATGTCGGTGATGCCGCGACCGTCGATGCGGAAGTGGTCGGTGAGGATGCGCTGGCGGACCAGCTTCTTGGTCAGCGAGCGGAACGCAGCGCCGATCTCGCCCTCGCGGCCCTCGAACTGCGGGCCCACGGCCTCGAGCACCTCGGCCTTGACGACGTCGGTGGCGTTGTCGCGCTCCTGCTTGCCGGCGATCGACAGCGCGTCGTTGAGCTTCGCGGCGCCCGCGGCCTCGACGGCGGCGAAGACGTCGTCCTGGTACGGCGGGAACAGCGGGAACTCGCCGGTGGGCTTCGACGCCCCGGCGGCCAGCTGCTTCTGCGCCTCGCAGAGCACGGCGATGAAGGGCTTGGCGGCCTCGAGGCCCTCGGCCACGACGGTCTCGGTGGGCGCGGTGGCGCCGCCCGCGATGAGGTCGATGACGTTCTCGGTGGCCTCGGCCTCGACCATCATGATCGCGACGTCGGCGTCCTTGCCGGAGCCCGAGACGATGCGGCCCGCGACGACCATGTCGAAGACGGCCCGCTCGAGCTGCTCGACGGTCGGGAAGGCGACCCACTGGCCGTCGATGAGCGCGACGCGCACGCCGCCGACGGGGCCGGAGAAGGGCAGGCCGGCGATCTGGGTCGACGCCGAGGCGGCGTTGATCGCGACCACGTCGTACAGATCCTTGGGATCGAGCGACATGACGGTCACGACGACCTGGATCTCGTTGCGGAGGCCGGCGACGAACGACGGGCGCAGGGGCCGGTCGATCAGGCGGCACGCCAGGATCGCGTCGGTCGACGGGCGACCCTCACGACGGAAGAACGAGCCGGGGATGCGACCCGCGGCGTACATGCGCTCCTCGACGTCGATCGTCAGCGGGAAGAAGTCGAAGTGCTCCTTCGGCTGCTTGCTGTGCGACGTGGCCGAGAGCAGCATCGTCTCGTCGTCGAGGTACGCGGCCACCGAGCCGGCGGCCTGCTGGGCGAACCGGCCGGTCTCGAAGCGGATGGTGCGCGTGCCGAAGGAACCGTTGTCGATGACGGCGACGGCTTCGGTGATGTCGTCGTCGAACTCGACCTGAGTGTTGTCTGTCATGAAGGGGGAAGAAGCCTTTCTTCGCGCGGACCGTCCCCACCTGGCGGCGCGCATGCTGCGCGCGGCCGGAGTCGTTCGACATGGCGGCGGGGCGCCGTGGGCGCGGTCATCGATCGAAGCCGCCGGACCCAGCCGTCGGAGACGGCGTTTCCGGCAACCACTACCGAGGACCACCCCGCGGGGAGTGACACCGTGACGGCGCACCGCAGAGATCGGAGACCGGATCTACCGGCACCGACGTCGGACGGACCTGCACCAAGGCTATCATCGGGAGTCTTTTCCACGTGAGCCGCACACGCCGTGCGCACACCCCGAGGAGGATGTCCGTGTCGCTGAGCAGCCGGGAACGCGTGCAGGAGGCGACGGCGACGTGGCTCGCGCACATGATCACCGCCGCGGGCATCGTCTCCCTGCTCAGCGTGGTCATCCGGAGCGACCGGATCCTGCCCCTGGTGGCCGACCTCCTCGGCATCGTCGGCATCCCCTCGCACCCGAGCCTGCTGCTCGTCGCGGCGCTCACGGTCCTCCTCGGCGCGCTCCGACGGCGCCTGCGGGCCGCGCACACCGTCGCCGTCATCATGATGTCGCTACAGGTGCTGGTGAACATCGCGACGCTGGTGATCGTCGCGACCGACCAGCTCGACCCGGACGAGACACGGCACCTCCCGCCCTTCATCGAGGCGTACGTGGCCGTGCGCTTCTCCCTGCCCGGCGCGGCGCTCACCGCGGCCATCAGCGCCGTCTGCCTCGCCCTCGTCATCGCCGCCCGCCCGCAGTACCCCGCGAAGCTCGCGCGGGGTTCGCGCCGCGCCGCGTTCGGGGTCCTGGTCGGCGGCTTCCTCGGCGTGTACCTGGTGGTGGTCGCTCTCGCGTTCACCTTCCCCGGCCGGGGTCCGAACCGCCTGAGCGGCACCGTCGAGATCCTCGTGTGGTCGCTGCGGTCCACGTTCGGTGTGGCCGTGCCGCGACGGATCGATGTCGCGCTCAACGGGCACGCCGGTCCGATGTGGCTCTACTCGCTGGCCGGCGTCCTGTCGGCATCGGTGCTGATCCTCGCGCTCATGGCCTTCTGGCGGGCCGGGCGCGGCGACGAGCTCATGACCGAACCCGAGGAACTCGAGGTCCGGCGACTCCTGCTCGAGTACGGCGAGGACGATTCCCTGGGGTACTTCGCCACCCGGCGCGACAAGGCGGTGATCGCCTCCCCGGACCGGCGGGCGGTGGTGACGTGCCGCGCCGTCGGACCCGTGTCGATGGCCAGCGCCGATCCGATCGGCCACCGCGACTCGTGGCCCGCGGCGGTCGGGGCGTGGATCGAGGACTGCCGCTCGCACAGCCTCTACCCCGCCGTGCTGGCGGCGAGCGCCGACGGCGCCGCCGTCTACGAGGACGCCGGGCTGCGCACCCTGACCATCGGCGACGAGGCGATCATCCACGTCGACGCGTTCACCCTCAAGGGCCGCGACATGCGCGCGGTCCGCCAGGCCGTGACCCGCGTCGCCGGAGCGGGCTACACCCTCCAGGTGCGGCGGCACGGGGACCTGTCCGCGGCCGAGCTCGCCGAGGTGGCCGCGCTCGCCGAGCAGTGGCGGGGCGAGGAGACCGAGCGCGGATTCTCGATGGCCCTCAACCGGATCGGCGACCCGGTGGACGGCCGCTGCGTGCTCGTCTCCGCCCACAGCGCCGACGGGGCGGTGCGGGGCCTGCTCAGCTTCGTGCCGTGGGGCACGCGCGGGCTGTCACTCGACCTGATGCGCCGCGACCGCGACGCCGAGAACGGCCTCAACGAGTTCATGGTCGCCAAGCTCATCGAGCACTGCGCGGAGATCGGGATCCGGCGGATCTCGCTGAACTTCGCGGTCTTCCGGTCGGTCTTCTCCGAGGCGGACCGCGTGGGCGCGGGGCCGATCACCCGCATGGTCGACTCGGTGCTCAGCTTCGCGTCGAAGTTCTACCAGCTCGAATCCCTGTACCGATCCAACGACAAGTACCGCCCGGACTGGGTGCCGCGGGTCCTCTGCTACGACCCGTCGCTCAGTGCCGTCCGCGCCGGGATCGCCGTCGGCACCGCCGAGGGCTTCCTGCCGCAGATCGGACCGAAGTTCCTGGCGGGACCGTCGATCCCGGACGAGTTCCCGCGCGACACCGAGTTCGTCGACCGGCTGCTCGCTGAGGAAGAGCGACTCCTGCGCCGCGAGGCGCCACCCGTGCGGCTCTCCGAGCAGCAGCGGGTCCGCCGGCGCAAGCTCCGCGCCCTGGAGGACGCGGGCATGCCCGGCTATCCCCCGTCGGTGCCCCGCACCACGTCGCTCGCGGCGGTCCGGGAGGAGGCCTCCGCCCTCCCGCCCGACGGTGCCTCGGGCACCGTCGTCTCCGTGACCGGGCGGGTGCGAGCGGTGCGCGACTACGGCGGCGTCACCTTCGTCGACCTGCACGAGGACGGCGCCCACCTGCAGGTGATCGCCGAGCGCACCCGCACCCCGGACGACGCTCGGGCGCTGTGGCGCACGGCGATCGACATGGGCGACCTGGTGTCGGTGACCGGCGAGGTGATCCGCTCCCGCACCGGCGAGCCGTCCGTCCTGCTCGCGTCGTGGGCGATGGCCGGCAAGTGCCTCTCCCCCGTCCCGAAATCGCGCGCGCGGCTCGGCGACGAGACCCGGGCGCGGAACCGCCCGCTGGAGCTCATCACCGACGACGGTGCCGTCGACCTGCTGTACCGGCGCTCGCGCGCGGTCGCGGCCATGCGCGCCGTGTTCGTGGGCCGCGATTTCACCGAGGTCGAGACGCCGATGCTGCAGTCGGTGCACGGCGGCGCGGCTGCCCGCCCCTTCACCACCCACATCAACGCCTACGACATGGGGCTCTACCTGCGGATCGCGCCGGAGCTCTACCTCAAGCGCCTGGCCGTGGGCGGCATGGGCCGGATCTTCGAGCTGAACCGGAACTTCCGCAACGAGGGCGCCGACGCCACGCACAACCCGGAGTTCACCGCGCTCGAGGCCTACGAGGCGTACGGCGATTACACGACGATGCGGACGCTCACGCGCGAGGTGATCCTCGCCGCGGCGATCGCGGTCAACGGGCGTCCGGTCGCCGTGCGACCCGACGGTGCCGGGGGCACGCGCGAGGTGGACCTCACGGCCGAATGGCCCGTCGTCACCGTGCATTCCGCGGTCTCGAAGGCGTCCGGGACGGAGCTGACCTCGGCGTCGACGGTCGACGAGGTGGCCGCAGTCTGCAAGCGGCATCACGTGGCGGTGCCGCGCGGCGCGACCGCGGGCAAGCTCGTGATGGAGCTGTACGAGGCGCTGGTCGAGAAGCAGACCGAGTTCCCGACGTTCTACTGCGACTTCCCGGTCGAGGTCTCCCCGCTGGCGCGCAGGCACCGCGACGATCCGCGGCTCACGGAGCAGTGGGACCTGGTCGGCTTCGGCGCCGAGCTCGGCACCGCGTACACGGAGCTCACGGACCCGATCGATCAGCGCGAGCGGCTCACGAAGCAGTCCATGGCCGCGGCGGCGGGCGATCCGGAGGCGATGGAGCTCGACGAGTCCTTCCTCGACGCCCTCTCCTACGCGATGCCGCCCACCGGTGGCCTGGGCATCGGCGTGGACCGCATCGTGATGCTGCTGGCGGGCGTGAACATCCGTGCCACCCTGGCCTTCCCGTTCGTCAAGCCGCACGACCGCTGACCGCTCCGACGGAGGGGCCCTTGTCGCGGGCCGCTAGTGGGAGTTCGATGGACGCATGCAACTGCCGCAGTCCCTCGCCAGGTTCAACCGCCGCGTCACGAACCCCATCCAGCGGCTGTGGGCCGGCTGGGCACCGAGCTTCGCCATCATCGAGCACACCGGCCGCACGTCGGGGACGCCGTACCGGACGCCGGTCACCGCGTTCGCGACCGACGACGGGGTGGCGATCCTGCTGACCTACGGGCCCGATCGCGACTGGCTCAAGAACCTGCGCGCCGCCGGCGGGGGCCGAGTGGTGCGCGGCGGCAAGACCCGCGCCGTCACCGCTCCGCGCGTGGTCTCGCGGGACGACGCGGCGAAGCTGGTGCGGAGCCGCACCTTCTCCCGCCTGCCCTTCGACGAGGCCGTCCTCCTGACCTACGCGTAGCGCGCCGCCCGCTCCCGCTATCGGTCTTCACTCTTCATGCCGTTGCAACGTAATGAAGAGGAGGAACCGGTAGCGGGAAAGAGGGACTTGGTTGATCCGAGGATCGCACTGGACGTCAGCCGCGGGTTGCCGTGGCGCCGGCTGGCAGGCGTGAACGTCCGCGCATCGACGTCTTCCCGTCCGTCACACCGCACGCGAGCTGCGACTCGGGGCCCACCCGGACAGCGACCAGCAGGACCGCGAGGACTGCGGATTCGATCGCGACCACGGCGAGGAGGATTCCGACATCCGGCGCCCAGCGGGTGAGGACCGGCCGGGGATAGCCCAGTGCCGCGGGCCCGAACCACGCTGCAGCGCCGGCGAGCCCACAGATGCCGGCCCCGGCCGCTGTCATCATGCGAAAACGGCCCGCTGGAGCCGATCGCCGCCGCACGAGGCGCACCGCCGTCCATCCGACCGCAAGACCCCCGAGCCCGGCTCCAGCAGCGGCGCCGACGAGGACGAGGGACGGCCACGGCGCCGCGTGTGGCGGATCGCCCGCATCGCCGACGACGCCCTGCATGGCGTACCGCGCTACGTCCGCGAGTCGCTCCGCGTCGAGCTCCCCGTACCGGTTCGCGAGGAGGACCAGAGTGCGGCCCGATTCCGGGTACACGGCGATGTGGGTGAAGTAGCCCGGTACGGCGCCGGAGTGCCACCACACCGTGCGGCCGGCGATCGTCTCGCGATAGAGGCCCGGTCCGTACTCGGCAGCGTGGCCGGTGGGCACCGTCGGGAAGCTCTGCCATTTCGCTTCGCGTGCCAGCCACTGCGCGAACCGGGACAGGGCCTCGAGCGAGCCCGCGAGGTAGCCGTAGCCGAGGCCGGCGCCGTCGAAGACGGGATCGGTACGCCGCGGTCGAGTCAGGAACGGGACGTGGCCGGGAGGGACCTCGGCGGCGAAGGACTCCGCGCCCGACACGATGCGGGCATCCGAGGGAGCACCGACCCCGCTTGCCACCGAGGCACCGTACGGCGATGCCGTCACTGCCTCGATGACGGCCTGGAGCAGAAGGTAGTTGAGGCTCGAGTACCGGAACGTGCCCCTCGGCCCGCGCGCGGGCGGCGACGTAGCGCGCACCGCCTCCATCGCCGGCTCGGGACGGGCGAGATCAGTAAGGGCGACGTCGTGCGGGAGTCCGCTGGTGTGCCGGATAAGGTCGCGGATCGTCACGTCGCCACCGACCCAAGGCGCTGCGGCGGGGACCGCCCTGGCGACCGAAGCGTCCAGGTCGAGGACGCCACGTCCAGCGAGGGCGAGGGCGGAGCGAGCGGCAATGGACTTCGATACCGAGCCCCACACGAACGGCGTCGCGGCGGTCATCGGATGCCCGGCCCCGTCCGATCCCCTGATCTGCTCCTGCTCGACTCCGCTCGGGCCGACGATCTGTACTGCGAACCCTGGAACGCCGGCCTCCTGCAGGAGGTCGGCGGCCCCCGCGACGACGCCGGTGTGCGCGCCCGCCGAACTCCCTGCAATACCCCAGACCAGGGCGACGATCAGGCCGGTCACGGCCAAGCGCACTCGCATTCGCCGTGCCTCCTTCGCTCTCTGTCGGGGTGGACGGTATCGGCGCCGCGCGCGGGGTCGCGTCACCCGTGCGGGTGAGATCGCGGGTAGCCCGCGCGGCCGACGCGCTCGCCCCTGCGGGCTCGCCGAAATCGTGAGACATTCGAACGATGACGAGGCGTGCAGTGGTGACGGGCGGCGGCACGGGGATCGGGCGGGCGATCGCGCACCGTCTGGCCTCCGACGGGAACGACGTGGTGATCGTGGGCAGGCGCGCGGACGTGCTCGCGGAGACCGCGGCCACGATCAACGCCGCGCTCGGCGCGCAGCGGGTATCCGCCGAGGTCGCGGACGTGTCCGATCCGTCGGCCGTCGACGCACTCGCCGACCGGATCGGAGCCGGCGACACCGTCGACGTGCTGGTGAACAACGTGGGCGGCAACCCGGCCCGCGACGGCGCGCCCGGCGACCTCGCCGGGACGGCTGACGCGTACGCGACGACGTTCCGGCTCAACGTGATCACCGCCGTCCTCGCGACCGAGGCGCTGCGGCCGCACCTCGCGCGCCCCGGCGGCCGGATCGTCTCGATCAGCTCGATCGCGGGGCTCCGTGGGCCCGGGCCGTACGGCGCGGCGAAGGGCGCGCTGCACGCCTGGTCGGCGGGGCTCGCCCTGGAACTGGCGTCCGAGGGCGTCACCGTCAACGTGGTCGCGCCCGGGTTCGTGCCGGCGACGGAGTTCTGGGCCGACCGACTCACGACCGAGCTCCACGACAGCCGCGTCGCGCAGATCCCGGCGGGCCGTCCCGGCACTCCCGAGGAGGTCGCTGCGGCGGTGGCCTACCTGGCCGCACGCGACGCGGGCTGGACCACCGGCCAGATCCTGCAGGTCAACGGCGGCACCCTGCTGGGCCGCGGCTGACGCGCGCCTCGTGCTCGCTCACGATGTCGACTTCTGCGCGGTCGGAGGTGCGTGAGAACACGCGTACCCGCCGGAACCTCGACATCGTGAGGCGTCCAGCACCGGCGGACCCGAAAACGCCGAACGGCCCGCCCCCGGAGATCCGGGAACGGGCCGTTCGTGAAGACTCTTAGCGACGCAGGCCGAGGCGCTCGATGAGCGAACGGTAGCGGTTGATGTCGACCGAGGCGACGTACTTCAGCAGGCGGCGACGACGGCCGACCAGCAGCAGCAGGCCGCGGCGGCTGTGGTGATCGTGCTTGTGCTGCTTGAGGTGCTCGGTCAGGTCCGTGATGCGCTTGGTCAGCATCGCGACCTGCGCCTCGGGGGAACCGGTGTCGGTCTCGTGCAGGCCGTACTCGGCCAGGATGGACTTCTTCTGCTCGGTGGTGAGCGACATGGAGGAACTCCTTGTTTCAGTATCGCGTCGTCATGGATCCGTGCCGCCACCGCGAACCGCAGCAGGCACGATCGACCACCTTACCAGGGGTCAGGGGATTCCCAGAATCGCGCGGGTCTTGTCGACGTCCCCGCCCATCGCGATGAGCAGCGCGTCGATGGAGTCGAATCGCTCCATGCCGCGCACCCGGTCCACGAAGTCGACGGCGACGTGCTGGCCGTAGAGGTCGGCGGAGGTGTCGAGAACGAAGGCCTCGACGGTGCGCGTGCGCCCCGAGAAGGTCGGGTTGCTGCCGACGGATACCGCGGCCGGATAGCGCTCGCCGGGCGTGACCTGACCCACGACGGGGCCCGCGCCGAGCACGGTGAACCACGCGGCGTACACGCCGTCGGCGGGGATCGCGGCGAACATCGGCGGGGCGACGTTCGCCGTCGGGAAGCCCAGCTCGCGGCCGCGGCCGTCGCCGCGCACGACGACGCCCTCCACCCGGTGCGGGCGCCCCAGCGCCTCGGCGGCGGCCTTCACGTCGCCCGCGTCGACGCAGGAGCGGATGTACGTCGAGGAGTAGGTGACCGAGTGCTCGGTGAGCAGCGGCACCGCGTCCACGGAGAAGCCGAACTTGTGCCCCAGGCTGGCGAGCATCTCGACGTTCCCGAGGGCGCGGTAGCCGAAGGTGAAGTTGTCCCCCACCACGACTGCGGCGGCGTGCAGCCGCTCGACCAACACGGAGTGCACGAAGTCCTCGGCCGGTTGCGCCATGACGGTGGCGGTGAAGGGCATCACGCAGAAGACGTCGATGCCGAGCTCCTCGGCGAGCTCGGCCCGCCGGGTCAGCGTCGTCAGTTGCGGCGGATGGGATCCGGGCCGCACCACCTCTGCGGGATGCGGATCGAACGTCATGAGGACCGCGGGGAGGCCACGTTCGTGGGCCTCCGCGGTCGCTCGTGCGATCAGTTGGGCGTGTCCACGGTGTACACCGTCGAACACGCCGATCGTTACGACACAGCGTCCCCAGTCCGCGGGAACGTCATCGAGCCCTCGCCAGCGAAGCACGCACTCACCCTATCGGACGGCCTATGGTGGGTGCGTGCCCAAGCCTCCCCTGCCCGATTCGCCGCGCCCCGTCGGCGAGCTGTCCGCGGTCACGCAGGACTACCTCAAGCAGATCTGGACCGCCCAGGAGTGGTCCGATGTGAAGGTCACGACGAAGTCGCTCGCCGATGCACTCGGCGTCTCCGCGTCCACCGCGTCCGAGGCCATCCGCAAGCTCGCCGACCAGGGCCTGGTCGACCACGAGAAGTACGGGGCGGTCACGCTCACCGACGACGGGCGCGCCGCGGCCACGGCGATGGTGCGCCGGCACCGGCTCCTCGAGACCTTCCTGGTCTCGGAGCTGGGCTACGGCTGGGACGAGGTGCACGACGAGGCCGAGGTCCTCGAACACGCCGTCTCCGAGCGCTTCCTCGCGCGCCTCGACGAGCGGCTCGGCTACCCCGACCGCGACCCGCACGGCGACCCGATCCCCCAACCCGACGGCACCGTCCCCACTCCCGACGCGTGCCTGTTGTCCGAGCTCGCGGCCGGGCAGTCCGGCACCGTCGCCCGGATCTCCGACTCCGACCCCGAGATGCTGCGCTACTTCCAGGAGGTCGGCATCGCGCCGGACGCGCGGATCGAGGTCGTGGAGCTGCGCAAGTTCCTCGGGACCGTCGCCGTCACGGTCGACGACGGTGCGCCGCTGGACCTGGGCGACGTGGCCGCGCAGGCCATCTGGGTCAGGAGCTGACGGGCCAGGCGCCCGCGGCGATCGCGGCCACCGCCTCCAACTCCTCCAGGGACACTCCCTCGCGCGCCGCCGCGGCGAGACCGTTCAGGGTCGCGAACACGAACCGCGCCACCGCGAGCGCGTCGACGGTGGCGGGCAGCGCGCCGCTGTCGATGTCGCGGGCGATGCGCTCGGCCAGTCGCGAGACGTTGGCGGAGCGCATCGCGATCATGTAGCCCGTGACCTCGGCGTCCGCCGTTCCCGCGTCGCCGCTCACGACGAGGCAACCCCGCGGCAGACCGGTACGCGTGTACCGCCGGGGCCCCTCGGCGAGGAGGCGGAGGACCACGGCGTGCGCGGTGGGTTCCTCGGCGAACGCGAGATCGATGAATCCGCCGTAGGTGCGGTCGTACTCGGCGACGGCCTCCTCGAAGAGGCGCCGCTTGTCGCCGAAGGCGCGGTAGAGGCTCGGCGCCTCGACACCGAGCCGTTCGGTCAGATCGCGGATCGAGGTGGCCTCGAACCCCTTCTCCCAGAACAGCACCGCCGCAGCGTCGAGCGCCGCGCCCCGATCGAAGGAGCGCGGCCGGCCGCGGGTCGTCGCCATGACCTCATTCTATAGCGATCGCTACGCATTACTGCTAGATTCTTTTTCGTAGCATTCACTACGGAAAGGAGCGGAACACGTGAGCGACGATCTGGCAGGCAGGCATGCGCTGGTCACGGGAGCGAGCCGCGGGATCGGGCGAGCGATCGCGAACGACCTTGCGAACCGCGGGGCGACGGTGGCGGTCCACTACGGCGCGGACCGCGAGGCGGCGGAGAGCGTCGTGCGGGCGATCGACGAGCGTGGCGGCCGGGCGTTCCCGATCCGCGCCGACCTCGCCGACGGGGACGCTCCGGCGCAGCTGTGGGAGCAGTACGACCGGGAGGCGCCGCGCGCCGACATCGTGATCAACAACGCCGGAATCCTGGGCGGGCGAATCCCGTTCGCGGAGGTGGAGGCGGACGTCTTCGATCGGGTCATGGCGATCAACACCCGCGCGCCGTTCTTCGTCCTCCAGCACGCTCTCCCGCGGCTGGCGGACGGCGGCCGGGTGGTGAACATCTCCACGCGCTTCACCCACGGCTCGTACAACCCCGCACTGCTCCCCTACGCGATGTCCAAGGCGGCGGTGGACGCGCTGACCCACGCCCTGGCCAAGGAACTGGCGCCCCGCGCCATCACCGTGAACGCGGTCGGGCCGGGCGGGACTGCGACGGACATGAACGCGGCCCGGCTCGCGACCCCGGAGGGGCGCGCGGCCATGGCAGCCGACTCCCCGCTCGGGCGGATCGGTCAGCCCGCCGACGTGGCGGGGATCGTCGGCTTCCTGGTCTCCGACGCGGCGGGCTGGGTCACCGGGCAGTGGATCGACGCGAGCGGCGGGTCGCTGCTGTGATGCCGCCCGCCGTCGTCGTCCTCGGATTCGGCATCTTCGCGCAGGGGACGTCCGAACTGATGCTCGCCGGGATCCTGCCCGACATCGCCGCGGACCTGCAGGTCTCGATCCCCCGCGCGGGACTGCTCATCTCGGTCTTCGCGCTGGGCATGATGCTCGGCGCCCCGGTCCTCGCCCTCGCGACGCTGCGCTGGCCGAAACGGCGTGGGCTGCTCGTGTTCACCGGGATCTTCGCGGCCACCCACGTGGTCGCGGCGACCACCGACTCCTTCGCCGTCCTCCTCGCGACGCGGTTCGCCGGCGCCTTCGTCTACGCCGGCTTCTGGGCCGTCGCCGCGACGACGGCGATCGCCCTCGTGCCCGCGGACCGTCGCGGGCGGGCGATGAGCGTCGTCGCCGGCGGGCTCACGCTCGCGACGGTGATCGGCCTGCCCGCGGGGACCGTGCTCGGTCAGCACCTCGGATGGCGCGCGACCTTCCTCGCGGTCGCGATCGCGACCGTCGTTGCGGGGGTGGCGATCGCGACCACGGTCCCTGCAGGGATCACGGCGAGCGGACCGGCGCACCCCCGGGAGGAGGTGCGCGCGCTGCGGACCGGCCGGCTGTGGACCTCGTACGCCATCACCGCGGCGTCGATCGCCGCGCTCCTGATCAGCTTCGGCTACCTCGGCGCGATGCTCCTGGAGAGCTCGCACGCCGCCCCGGGGACAGTGCCCGTCGTGCTCACGCTCTACGGCGTGGGCGCCGTGGCGGGCATCGCAGCGGGCGGGCGACTTGCGGACCGTCGACCGGGCTCGGTCCTGGTGGGCGGCACGGCGGCCCTGGCGGTGACCTCGGTCGCGCTCGCGGTCGCCCTGCCCCATCCGGCCGCCGCCGCGGTCGCCGCGTCGCTGCTCGGGGCGGCCGGATTCGTGACGAACCCGGCTCTGAACTCGCGAGTCTTCACCCTCGCCCCCGGTGCGCCGACGCTCGCCCCGGCATTCACCGTGGCGGCCTTCAACGTCGGGATCGCGGTGGGGCCGTGGCTGGGTGGGGCGTTGCTGGAGGCAGGAGCGTCGTACCGCGCGCTGCCGCTCGCGGGCGCGGTCCTGGCCGTCGTCGCAGCCGCGCTCGCGGCACTGGACTGCGCCGCCGAACGGCGGACGCGGCCGACCGCGGGGCGGACGGCCGTGTGCCTCACAGGTTCTTGAGCGCCTCGCGGCGGGAGAGGCCGCTGAGCTCGGCCTCATGGGCGGCCACGTAGGCGCGGACCCACTCCGGATCGGTCTTGGCGTGCTCCCTCAGCGCCCAGCCGATCGCCTTGCGCAGGAAGAATTCCGACTCGGGCAGGGCAGGCTCGATGACGTCGCTGAGCAGTGCGGTGTCGAGCCTGTCCCTCCGGCCGAGCTGCGAGAGGATCGCGAGCCGCCGCAGCCACAGATTCTCGCCGCGGCTCCACGCCCGGACCACCGCCGCCGTGTCCTCGGGGCGCGCGTCGTGGAGCGCGGCGATGTGCCGAGCGGTCTCATCGACGTGATCCCACCAGGCCCCGGTGACGGCGATGTGCTCGTGCAGCGAAAGCAGCGCGGGATCGCCCGTGCCGAGCCGGTTCCGCAGGAGGTTCTGCGCGGCGTAGCGCTCCTCGCGGTACTCGGCGTCGTCCCACAGCGCGAGGACGGCTGCGCGCAGCTCGTCGAGATCGGCGGGCGGGTGCTCGCGTCGCACGGCGGCGGTGATCGCGCGCACCTGCGGCGCGGGCACGCCGAGGAAGGGCATCGCGGACTTCATGTACGCCTGCATCTTCGGCGCCCGCGCGGGGTCCGCGGCGGCCCGCAGCCCCGCTCGGATCCCGTCGACCAGCTTCACCTCGTCATCACGCGCGCGATGCTACTCGGTCGTCAGCGGACGCCCCCGCTGTTCGTACCGCGCCAGCGCAGCGGAGCCTCCTCGTACTCCTCGGCGATGTGCGCCGCCATCCCCACGGTCCGCCCGTACTGGAACAGCACCTCGGTGGCGCGCGCGGGAAGCCCGAGCGTGTGCGCGACGGCGGCGCCCGCGAGATCGACGTTGACCGACCGGCCGGTGCGCGCGGCGAGGTCCGCGACCGCTCGCAGCGCCGGCGCGTCGGGGTGGTCCGCGCGCATCAGGCCCAGCACGACGGTGGCCCGCGGGTCCTCGCCGGTGTAGACGATGTGGCCGAAGCCCGCGAGGTGCCCGCCCCAGGCGGCGTCCGCGATCGCCGCGTCGATGTCGCCGCCGTCCAGCACCCGCCCGAGCATCGCGTGGGCGGCGGCCGGCGCGCCGCCGTGCAGCACGCCCGCCATCGCCCCGTACCCGGCGAGCAGCGCGTCGTAGAAGCCCGCGCGCGCCGAGGCCGCGACCCGCGCGGCCGTTGTCGACGCGGCCAGGCCGTTGTCGATCAGGCAGGTGGCGAGCGCGTCGACCCAGGGGTGGCCGAGGCGGGCCTCCGGAACCAGGCCGGCGAGCACCGGCAGTAGGCCGAGCGTGCGCTCGGCGACGTGGGACCGGTCCGCCCGCACCGGATCCCGCGCCGCGAGCACCGCGACCGCCAGCGGGATCCTGCGCTCGAGTGCGACCGTCCGCGCGATGTCCAGGTCGACGGACGGCGGGGGCGCCGCCTCGTCGGCCTCGAGCGCGAACCGAGCCGCGGCCGCGAAGTCCATCTCCGCGCAGACGCGGGCTATGGGCCGCCCACGGAGGTACAGCGCGTCGCCGCGGAGCGCCGAGACCCGCGTGGTCACCGCACGGAAGCGGAGCAGCCGGTCGGCCTCCCGCCGGCCGTCGTGCTTGACCGCGGCGAGCGAATCGACCTCGGTGCGGTCGAAGAGCGACTCCGCCTGCCCCGGCATGCGCCGCGAATGCAGCACGCCGCGGCTGACGTAGGAGTACAGCGTGCCGCGTTTGACCCCCAGCCGCTCCGCCGCCTCCGAGGTCGTGATCCACCGGTCCACGGGTTGATTCAATCAATATTGCAAGTGTTGATCAATATCGCTCACACTCGGGACATGACCACACCGCTCATCGCCCCGGCGGGGCTCAAGAACGTCATCGTGACCGACACCGCGATCGGCGATGTCCGCGGCGAGGAGGGCTACTTCCATTACCGCGGCCACGATGCCACGCGCCTCGCGACGGAGGCCGCATTCGAGGACGCGTGGCACCTCGTGCTGTTCGGCGCCCTGCCCGGGCCGTCCGACGGTGCCGCCTTCGCCCGTCGCGTCGGTGCCCTCCGCGTGCTGCCGGGCGATGTGCTCGATCTGCTGCGGGCCACCGTCGGGCCGGACACCGAGCCGATGCACGCGTTGCGCGTCGCGCTCGCCGCCCTCGGCCTCGGCGACCGGCCACTCATGGACCTGCCGGAGGACGAGCGAACCGAGGCCGCTCTCCGGTACGCCGCGGTGACCCCGACCGTCCTGGCCGCGGCGCACCGTCTGGCGCGGGGCGAGGCGCCCCTCGACGCCGACCCGGACGCCCACCACGTCGCCGACTACCTGCGCATGGCCACCGGGAACACGGACGTGGCCGCCGCGGCCGCGCTGCAGACCTACCTGGTCGCGACCATCGACCACGGCTTCAACGCCTCGACCTTCGCCGGCCGGGTCATCGCGTCCACCGGATCGGACATGTCCTCGTGCCTGCTCGGCGCGCTCGGGGCCTTCCTGGGGCCGCTGCACGGCGGTGCGCCGAGTCGGGCGCTGGCCGCGCTCGACGAGATCGGCGACCCGTCGAACACCCGCGCCTGGGTGCGCGGGAAGATCGCCCGCGACGAGAAGATCATGGGCTTCGGGCACGCGGTGTACCGCACCCACGACCCGCGGTCGGAGCTGCTCAAGGAAGTGGTGACCCGATTCGATTCCCCCCTTGTACGACAGGCCCGCGCGGTCGAGGCGGAGATCGAAGCCGGGATCAACGAGCTCAAGCCCGGCAGGCGGCTGTACGCGAACGTCGAGTTCTACGCGGGCGTACTGATGACCGAGGTCGGCCTGCCCCCGTCGATGTTCACGCCGACGTTCGGCGTCGCCCGGGTCGTCGGCTGGACCGCGAACGTCCTCGAGCAGGTTCACCAGGGGAAAATCATCCGACCGTCAGCTCGATACATCGGAGAATATTTGCAGTAGCATACTGCGGGTGACCGCACTCTCAACCTCCGACCGATACCGCATCGGCGAGCACGTCGTCGAACTCCGCGCGCCCCGCCTCGCCGATGCCGCTTCGTGGCGTCGCACCTGCCTCGAACACGAGAAGCGCCTCCGCCCCGCCTTCGGCAGCCCAGGGACCGATTGGGATGCGGAGCACTCGGCGGCCGCATGGGCGGCCGACTGGTGGCGCGCTCACCGCGATCCGGACGTGCTGCTGTCGAGGGTGCTCACGGTCGAGGACGGCGCCGAGGATCGCGTCGTCGGTGCCCAGAGGTTCGCCGGGCGCGACCCACGCACGGGGCACACGGAGTCGTCGACCTGGATCGCGGGTCTGCCGAACTCGAAGACCGTGGCGATGTGGATGTCGGCACGCAATACCCTGGACCTGTTCGTACAGAACCCGGATCTGCCGCTCCTCGTCACCCCGCAGACGACGGACAACAAGCCCGCCATGGCACTGGCCGAAGCCCTCGGGTTCACCTACCTCCAGACACTGCAGCGACTCCGCGAGTTCGACGGGGTCCCGGCCGATCACACCGTGTACTACCTGCGCAACACCCCGGACTCGCGCCGCCGCCTGGAGTCGGTGCTGGAGTCGATCGCCGCAGAGCCGCTACCGCCGCGACGCGCGCCACTACCCACCCTCGACGTTGTGCTCGGGGTCGCACGCGCCGGCGTTCGCCGGATGCGCGCTCGTCGCGCGGCCAGTCCGTCCAGTGCGGGCAGGCTCCCGGCGACCGTCCGTACCGACGATGGGCGCACCATCACCTTCCTCCCCACCTCGGACGGCCGGCACGCGGTGTCCGTAGGAGGAAGCCCGATCGGCGGGATCCAGATCCACCACGATCCGGGCAGCTCGACGATCGAGGTCATCGACCGCCTGCACGCGGACGCGCCGGTGGCGGATGCGAACGCCGCCATCGAAGCGGCCTGCCGCGCGTCCGCGGATCGGCAGGACGCCCGGCGCCTCACGATTGCGCTAGCGGATCGGAACGCGGCAGTCGCCGAGCCCCTCGCGGCTCTCGGATTCGCCTCCGAGGGCGCCACGTCTCCGACCTTCGGCGACGACGGCGCGCAGCGGGAGAGCTGGACGCGTCTGCAGCAGGCCCAGGAGGGCCGCCGCGCACACACCGGACAATGACGCCCTGACCGGAGCCGCCCGTTGACGGTCCGGTGGCGATCCCGACGGCTTGGGATCACCGGCGACGCATGGCGGATTGCTTCCCATTGACGAGTTCTTTGCAATAACATCACTTGGTGACCATGACCACACAGTCGAACTCCGGGCGATACCGCTTCGGAAACCGGATCATCGAGCTGCGCTCGCCCCGTCTCTCCGACGCCCCGTCGTGGCGCCGCACCAATCTCGAGCACGAGGAGCGGTTGCGGCCCGCGTTCGGAAGCCCGAACTCCGACTGGGATGCCGAGCATTCCGCCGCCGCCTGGGCGCACACGTGGCTCGCCGCACGTTCGGGCGTCGGCGTTCCGCTCTCGCGGGTGCTCCTCCTCGGGGACGGCGACGCCGACCGCGTCGTCGGTCAGCAGACCTACGCGGGACCGGATCCGCGCACCGGTCATGCCGAATCGTCGACGTGGATCGCCGGCCTGGAGGATTCGAGCAAGATCGCGATGTGGTTGTCGTCGATGAACATGCTCGAGCTGTTCCGCCGGCATCCGAACGTGCGATACGCCACCGCCCCACTCGCCGTGACGAACGTGCCCGCGATCGCGCTGGCCAAGGCGGTCGGCCTCACATGGATCAACGAGATGCGCAGCCTCCGCGAGTACAGCGGCGTGCCCGTCGATCACACGTTGTACGTCGGGCCCAACACCCCCGAATACAAGGCCCACCTGGAGAAGCTCGTGGCCTCACTGGGCGTGGAGCGGGTGCCGTCGCGGCGCCGGACCCCACCGCCGCCTCCCGTCCTGCTCGGGCTGGCGCGCGAGGGCGTGCGCCACGTGCGGGCCCACCGCCGCGCGAAGGCCGCCGACGTGGCCGGGCCGCTGTCCGCGACGGAGGCCGGACACGACATCGCGTTCTCCGCCGGACCCGGCGGACGGTATTCGGCGACCTCGGACGGCACACCGATCGGCGAGGTGCAGATCGCGGTCGACCCGGGCACCTCGACGACGGAGATCATCGACTGGCTGCGCCCCGAGGCACCGGCGGAGACCGCGGCCGCGGTCATCGTGGCGGCCTGCCGCATCCTGGCGGAGAACCAGGACACGAGGCGCCTCACGGTGGCGCTCGCCGAGCGGCACGCAATCGCGAGGGATCCGCTCGTCGAGCTCGGCTTCTTCTCGGAGGGACAGACACTGCCGACCGTCGGGGACGAGGGCTCGCCACGCGAGATGTGGACGCGCCTCCGTCCTCACGAGTAGCGCCGCTCAGGCGGCGGGCCGGACCACGAAGACGGAGCTCGCGCGCTTCCCCGACTCCTGGAGCAGCGCGAAGACGCGGCCGTCGGCGGTCGCCGCGGCGTAGACGCCGGGCAGGCCGACCGGATCGAGCCACCGGCCCAACGCGAGGTCGACTGACTGCTGCTCGGTGATCTCGCGGACCGCGAAGCCCGCAGCGATGGCCTCGTCGATGCGGTAGGACAACCGCGGGGTCTCGAAGAGGTCGTCGAGGGTGATCGCGTGATCGAGCCCGTACGGCCCGACCCTGGTGCGACGCAACGCGGTCAGGTGCCCACCCACGCCGAGGCTCGCGCCCAGGTCGCGGGCGAGAGCCCGGACGTACGTGCCGGAGGAGCATTCGACGGTCACGTCGACGTCGAGGAAGTCGCCCTCGCGCCGGAAGGCGTGCGCCACGAACTCATCGACGGTGACCGGGCGGGGCTTGAGCTGCACGTCCGCGCCCTCGCGGACCAGCTGGTGGGCCCGCTTGCCGTCGACCTTGATGGCACTCACCGAGCTCGGGACCTGCTCGATGTCGCCCGTCAGCGGCGCCATCGCGGCGCGCACGGCGTCCTCGTCCAGGCCCGCGGCGGGGGCGCCGCCCGTGGTCTCGCCCTCGGCGTCGTCGGTCGCCGTGGACGCGCCGAGCCGGACGGTGGCCGTGTACGCCTTGGTGGTGAGCGCGAGGTGGCCCAGCAGCTTCGTCGCGCGCTCGATGCCGATCACGAGCACGCCCGTGGCCATCGGGTCGAGGGTGCCGGCGTGGCCGACCTTGCGGGTGCCCATCGCGCGCCGGCACCGCGCGACGACGTCGTGGCTGGTCAGGCCCGCGGGTTTGTCGACGATGACGAGCCCGGCGCCGTCGGGCTCGAGAAAGGTCCTGGCGGCGGTCATCTCACACCACCGCGATCGAGGTCACGATGAGCCCGTCGGTGATCCGCCACCGACCGTCGAACGCGGCGACCGGCGCGCCACCGTCGACGGTCCTGCCGTCGATGAGGATTCGCGAGTGGAACGTGCCCTCCGCCGCGTCGTCGGTGCGCTCGGCGAGGTCGAAGGTGATCTCCGCATCCTCGAAGCCCAGCCAACGCCCGGTGATCGGGTTCCACGCCTTGTACGTGGCCTCCTTCGCGCAGAACAGCAGGCGGTCCCAGTGCAGCCCGTCGTCGGGGCGCGCGGCGAGCACCTCCCGCTCGGACTCGACCGACACCGTCGGCAGCACCTTGTCCGGCAGCGCGAGGTGCGGCTCGGCGTCGATGCCGATGGTGCGCACCCCCATCCGGTAGCCCACGACAGCGCCGCGGTAGCCGTCGCAGTGCGTGAGCGCGCCCACGACGTTGCGCGGCCAGTCCACGCCGCCGCCCTCGCCCTTGACGAGCACCGCATCGCCGATGCCCAACTCGCCCAAGGCCTCCCGGGCGAGGTGGCGCACCGTCGCGTACTCGG
This sequence comes from Tsukamurella hominis, assembly GCF_965137015.1. NCBI lineage: Bacteria > Bacillati > Actinomycetota > Actinomycetes > Mycobacteriales > Tsukamurellaceae > Tsukamurella > Tsukamurella hominis. Next base: position 79,342 of record NZ_CBCRZG010000018.1, read on the forward strand.
CCTGCCGCTTGGGCACGGCCTTGGCGATCTGCGCCGCCTCGCGTGGATGCAGGGGCGCGTCCACATCGGCGTGCGCCTCCCGGGCGACCACGCCGCGCGGCAGCATCGACTGCAGGATCACTTCTCCCCCTCCTTCGCCCGCGCCGCCCGGCGCTCGGCGATCCGTTCCCGCGCCGCCACCCGGCGGTCTCCGAGCCGGGCCTGCGCCTTCGCGCGTTCCGCGGCGAACCGCTCCGGGTCGTCCCGATACTTCGGGTCCACCTGAAAGTGAACGCCGTAGTGCCCCAATGACTCCTCCGTGTAGTCCGGCGCGGGCAGTATCCGGCGCAATAGGGGCTCGGGCAGGCCCCGCTCCTGCCATTCCCGCGGGTAGCCCACCGAGACCTCCTCGAACCGCACCCCGTCGTACCAGGTGGTGCGCGGTATGTGCAGATGTCCGTAGACGACCGCCTCGGCGTTGTAGGCCGTGTGCCAGTCCGCCGTCGCCGTGGTGCCGCACCACAGCGCGAAGTCCGGATAGAAGAGCACCTCGGTGGGTTCGCGGCGCAGGGGCCAGTGGTTCACGAGCACGGTGCGGGTACCGGCGGGCAGTGCTGCGAGGCGGCGGCGGGTGTACTCCAGCCGGGCGCGGCACCAGGCATCGCGGGTGGCGTAGGGCTCGGGCGAGAGCAGGAACTCGTCGGTCGCGACGACGCTCTTCTCCTTCGCTCGGGCCAGCGCCTGCAGCACGGTCAGCCCTTCGTCGCGGAAGCTGTAGTCGTAGAGCAGGAACATCGGGACGATCGTGACGGGCCCGGCGTCGGCGTCCTCGAACACCGGGAACGGGTCCTCCGGCGTGAGCACGCCGTGGTGCCGGCAGATCTCCACCAGATGGTCGTACCGAGCCTCGCCGAAGACCTGCATCGGGTCCTTCGAGGTGGTGTAGAGCTCGTGATTCCCCGGGACCCAGATCACCGTCGCGAACCGCGGGGCGATGGCGGCGAGCACCTCGTCCAGCTGGTCGGTGCGTTCGCAGAGGTCGCCCGCGAGGATCAGCCAGTCGTCCGGCCACTCGGGCCACACCTTGTCGACGACGCCCTCGTTCCCTCGGTGCCCGACGTGCAGGTCACTGATCGCCCAGAGCTTCGCCACCCCTCCACGCTACCGGTCGGCGCTGCGAGGTCCGCGCACCCCAGCCTGTCACCAAGGTAAGCCTAACCGAATGCTATCTTTCCGGCATGACGATCGCACCGGGACCGAACCGCCGCCGATTCCTCGCCGCCACCCTCGCAGTGGCGACCGCCGTGACGCTCACCGCGTGCGGATCCGGCGGCGACGACGCCGCACCCGCCGCGACGCGCACCGTCGCCCACGCGATGGGCGAGACCCAGGTACCGGCGAACCCGCAGCGCATCGTCGTCATCGACTCGCCGCACACGGACGCCCTGGTCGCGCTGGGCATCAAGCCGGTCGGCGCCGCCGTCGCGGCCGCGAACGAGGGCTTCCCCGGCTACCTGCGCGAAAAGCTCGACGGCACGGAGAACGTGGGCCTGATCGCCGGTCCCGACATCGAGGCGATCGCGAAACTCCGGCCCGATCTCATCATCGGTTCGAAGGTCCGGCACGAGAAGCTCTACCAGCAGCTCTCCGCCATCGCCCCCACCGTGTACTCGGTGGACACCGGCACCAACTGGAAGGAGCAGGCGAACATCACGGCACTGGCGGTGAACCGCACCGAACAGATGACCACGCAGCTCGCCGCGCTCGACGCGCGCGCCGCCGACGTGGGCCGCAAGGTCGGGGCTCCCGGCACGTCCGTCTCGATCGTGCGGTGGCGGGCGAACGGCACGTTCCGGATCTACGGCCCCGGCACGTTCTCGGGCAGCGTGATCACCGCGATGGGCTTCAGCATCCCGCCGAAGCCGTGGGGCGAGTACTCGATGATCGAGCCCTCGCTGGAGAACTTCGCGGAGATCAACGGCGACTACGTCTTCCACACCCCCGGCGCGAACTCGGCCGCCACCCGGCAGACCGTCACCGACCGCTGGGGCGCGCTGCCCGCCGTGGCCGCGAACCGCGCGTTCGCGGTCGACGACGAGACCTGGATGGTGGGGATCGGCGTGCTCGGCGCCGGCCGCATCATCGACGACGTGCAGCGGCACCTGTCTCCCGCGGCGTGACCGCGGGGTGACCGCGGGGTGACCGCGCCACCGGAGGCCGGTCCGGGCGACCGGCCTCCGGGCGTCCGACCGCTCAGTAGTGTCGGATGCGATGAACGCCACGACCGACGCCCGACTCGCGCCCTACCCGCGGAAACCGCCCGTCCTGTGGACCGACTGGGCCATGGTCGCGCTGGCCTTCGTCTCCGTGGGCCTGATCGTGTGGATCACGTTCTTCGACGTGTCGCCCACGACCCTGCGCACGGTGCTGATCGTCGACGCGGTGATCTGTGCGATCTTCGCCGCCGAGTTCCTGTGGCGGTGGCGCCAGGTGGGCTGGCACCGCCGGTTCCTGCTCGTCAACTGGTACGAGATCCTCGGCATGATCCCCGCCGTCGTCGTCACCTCGCCCATCCCCCGCGCGTTCCGCATCATCCGCATCGCGGTGGCGCTGGCCAGGCTGGCGCGCGCCATCGACCGGATCTACGGCGACCGGATCACCGCGGCCGTCGTGAACCGGGCCACCGACACCGTCATCGACGCCGTCAAGCGCCCGATCACCATCGCCGTGCTCGACGAGGTCGCCGAGGTGCTCAAGTCCGGCCACTACACCAAGAACATCGCGGCCGCGCTCGAGGAGAACAAGCCCGAGATGACGGGCATGATCCTCGAGACGATCAAGAACGACCCGCAGACGAGGCGGGTCAAGTACATCCCGTTCCACGACGAGATCATCCAGTTGATCGTCGACACCACCTTCCGCATGGTGCTGCAGGTGCTCGCCGACGAGCGGACGGACGAGCTGGTCGCTGACATGCTGCGCGAGAACATCGACCAGATCCGCGACTCGGTCAAGCGCAAGGAGGACGCGGTGGCGAAGGCGAACGCGGGCAACACCGCCGTCACACGCCGCCCGGCGCCGTAACCGACCCGTTACGACGCAGTCACCCCCGCTGAACGCCGCGGCAGCACGATTTCCCCAACCCCGCACCGGGTGGTGCGGGCCGGAAGGGAACAACCGTGACCGCACTGCAACCCGCGGAAGCCGACGGCGCACCGTCGACCGCGCTCCGCGACGCCGCCGCGCGCGAGACGCTCGAGGACTACACCCTGCGGTTCGCGCCGCGCAGCTACCGCAAGTGGGGGCCCGCCGTGGTCGCCACCTCGGCGCTGGGCGGCATCGCGTACCTGGCCGACTTCGCCATCGGCGCGAACATCGGCATCGCCAACGGCACCGGCAACGCACTGTGGGGCATCGGCTTCTTCGCGCTGGTCATCGTGCTGACCGGTTATCCACTGGCGTACTACGCGGCGCGGTACAACATCGATCTCGACCTGATCACCCGCGGCAGCGGCTTCGGCTACTACGGTTCGGTGCTCACGAACGTGATCTTCGCGTCGTTCACGTTCATCTTCTTCGCCCTCGAGGGCTCGATCATGGCGCAGGGCCTCGAACTCGGCCTGGGCATTCCGCTCTGGCTCGGGTATCTGCTCTCGTCCGTGCTGATCATCCCGCTGGTGATCTACGGCATGAACACGCTCGCGAAGCTGCAGGTGTGGACCACCCCGCTGTGGCTCGTGATGATGGTGCTGCCGTTCGGCTACCTGCTGTTCAAGCATCCCGAGGCCATCGGCGACTTCTTCGCCTTCGGCGGCATCGACACCGCCACCGGCGAGCCCCTGCACAAGGGCGTCAGCTTCGCCGGCACCATGCTCGCCGCGGGCGTCTGCCTCTCACTCATCGCGCAGATCGCCGAGCAGATCGACTACCTGCGGTTCATGCCGCCCAAGACCCCCGAGAACTCGCGGCGCTGGTGGACCGCCGTGATCACCGCGGGCCCCGGCTGGGTCTTCTTCGGCGCCATCAAGCAGATCGTCGGCCTCTTCCTGGCCGTCTACCTGATCGGGATCACCATCGACAACGCCGGCATCGCCAACCAGCCGGTGCACCAGTTCGTGGAGATCTACCAGGACTTCCTGCCGCACTGGCTCGCGCTCACCCTCGCCGTGATCCTCGTGGTGATCAGCCAGATCAAGATCAACGTGACCAATGCGTACTCGGGATCGCTGGCGTGGACCAACAGCTTCACCCGCGTCACCAAGACCTACCCCGGCCGCCTGGTCTTCCTCGTGTTCAACGTCGTCATCGCGATCGTGCTCATGGAGGCCGACATGTTCAGCTTCCTCAACAACCTGCTGAACTTCTACGCCAACTGCGGCATCGCCTGGATCGTCGCCGTCGCCAGCGACATCGCGATCAACAAGTACCTGCTGAAGATCTCGCCGAAGGTCCCGGAGTTCCGGCGCGGCATGCTCTACGACATCAACCCGGTCGGCTTCGTCTCGGTGATCGTCGCTGCCGGGCTCTCCATCGCCGCGTTCTTCGGGCTCCTCGGCTCGGGCCTGCAGCCCTACTCGCCGCTGGTAGCCCTGGTCCTCGCACTCGTGCTGCCGCCGGTCCTCGCCGTCGCCACGCGGGGCAAGTACTACCTGCGCCGCTCCGACGACGGCATCGACCTGCCGATGTTCGACGAGTACGGCAACCCGTCGGGCGAGAAGCTCCTGTGCTGCGTGACCGGCGTCGAGTTCGAGCGTCCCGACATGGCGGCCTCCGCAGTGCCCGGCCCCGACGGCGAGAAGCAGTACATCAGCTCGCTGGCCCTCTCGACCGACAAGTCGGGCGCGCACGTCCTGCCCGCCGATCCGCCGGTGAAGTAGGGGCCCGTCCCCCGCTCAGACATCCGACGGTGCGCCGGCCTCCCCGGTCGGCGCACCGTCGTCGGCGTTCCGCTCCCGCAGGTGCATCAGGATCTCGGCGTGGCCCTGCAGGAACGCCCGTTCGTCGAGCTTCTTGCGCCGCATCCACCCCGTGACCTCGGAGTTGCACTTGCTCGCGTTGCAGGAACGGCACGCGGGTACCACGTTCTGCTGCGTGTAGCGGCCGCCGCGCGAGATCGGGAGGACGCAGTCCTTCTGGAAGGGCCCCGCTCCGCCGCAGTAGGCGCACGCACCCCACAGACCGACGAGCTCGTCCCATTGCACGCCGGTGAGATCGTTGTCGGCGGCGGCGACGCGCCGCGCGCGCCGCCGGGCGACCCTCGCCTTGCGGGTCCGCGACACGGGCGGCCGGGCCCGCTTCGGCGGCGGCGTGGACGACTGGGCTGGCACGGCGTCACGATACCCACGAAATTCACTACCGATTCGGTAATTACCCTCCGGCGGCCCCGCGAAAGGAATACCGTCCACTCATGCCTACGTATGAATTCCGCTGCGCCCGTTGCGGACCGTTCGACGCGACCTTCAGCATGCGCGACGTCCCCGACGCCACGGCGTGTCGCTGCGGCGATCCGGCCCCGCGCGGCGTGACCGCGCCGCAGCTCGGCCGCGGCAACAGCGGCGCGATGCGGCTCCTGGACGCCACCAAGGCGACCGCGGAACGCCCCGCGGTCGTCGGCTCCCCCGCCGGCGCGCCGCGCCCGGGCCGCGGACCGGCACCGTCGGACCCGCGGCACGCGCGCCTGCCCCGCCCCTGAGTTCCCACCCGAGAAGGTCCACCGAAGAAGAGAGGTCGTCCCATGCCAGAGGTCGTATTCCCGCTCGACTCCTCGAAGAAGTTCACCGATCAGGAGAAGATCGGGCACAACCGGTGGCACTACGCCATCCCGCCGGCGGTCACCGTCAAGCCCGGCGACACCTTCCGGGTCCACTGCCGCGAGTGGTTCGACGGTGCCATTCACAACGACGACTCCGCCGAGGACATCCTCAACGCGCCGCTGACGACGGTGCACACGCTGTCCGGGCCGATCGCCGTCGAGGGCGCGAAGCCGGGCGACCTGCTCATCGTGGACATCGTGGACGTGGGCCCGATCCCGCAGGAGGACAGCGGCCCGCTCGCCGGGCAGGGCTGGGGCTACACCGGCATCTTCGCCAAGGAGAACGGCGGCGGATTCCTGACCGACCAGTTCCCCGACGCCTACAAGGCCGTCTGGGACTTCACCGGCCACACCGCCACCTCGCGACACGTGCCGCACGTCAGCTTCACCGGCATCATCCACCCGGGCCTGATGGGCACGGCACCGTCGAAGGACCTGCTGGCCCGCTGGAACGCCCGTGAGGCCGCGCTGATCGCGACCGATCCGGACCGTGTGCCGCCCCTGGCGCTGCCGCCCGAACCGAACGACGCCATCCTCGGCACCCTCACCGGCGACGCCTTCACCGCGGCCGCCGCGGAGGGCGCGCGCACAGCGCCACCGCGCGAGAACGGCGGCAACCAGGACATCAAGAACCTCACCCGCGGCACCCGCGTCTTCTACCCGGTGTTCGTGGACGGCGCGAACCTGTCGGTCGGCGACCTGCACTTCAGCCAGGGCGACGGCGAGATCACCTTCTGCGGCGCCATCGAGATGGGCGGCTTCATCGACCTGCACGTCGACATCATCTCCGGCGGCATGGAGACCTACGGCGTCAGCGAGAACGCGATCTTCCTGCCCGGCGGCGACGTGGGCCCGCGGTACGAGCAGTTCCTCGCCTTCTCCGGGACGTCGGTGACCCTCGACGGCGAGCAGCGGTACCTCGACTCGCACCTGTCGTACCAGCGCGCCTGCCTGCACGCGATCGACTACCTCACCAAGTTCGGCTACAGCCCGGAGCAGGCCTACCTGTTGCTCGGTGCGGCGCCGATCGAGGGCCGGCTGTCCGGCGTCGTCGACATCCCGAACTCCTGTGCCACGGTGTACATCCCGACATCGATCTTCGACTTCGACGTGACCCCGGGCAAGAATGGCCCGGTGCAGATCGATCCCGGTCAGGGGGCGCCGCGCGCCTCGCGCTGATCCCACCCCGACCTCGGCCCCGGGTGCACGGCCACGGCGAACCGCCGCCCGCGCCCGGGGCCGAGGCGTACCGGGCTACGGGTCAGTGCGGGATCGGCAGGCCCGGCGGGATGGTGATGGTGCGCGGGGCGCCCGGCGGCAGCTGGATGCCGGGCGGGATCACGACGGTGGTGGGGTACGGCTGCTGGGTGGTGGTCGGCGCGGCCGTCGTGGTCTCCGCGGTCGGGTAGGTCGTGGTCGGCGCCGTGTACTGCCCACCGCCGCCCTGCCCACCGGCACCCGGCTGCTCCTGCGCAGCCGTCGGCACGGGCGCCGTGGTGGTCACCGCCGCCGAGGACGGAGCGGCAGCGGAGGCGCCGGACGACGGGCTCGCGGGCGCGCTCTGCGCCGCCGAGGGATTCACGGTGAAGGAGGGCACCGACTCGGGGTCCGACGGGGCGCAAGCGACCGCCGCGCCGCACGCCGCGAGGACCGCCGCACCGGCGAGGGTCCTGCGGAACGCGGCCGTGCTCGTGATCACAGTGAATGCCATATGCAACATACGATCGCATTCAGGGCCGCATTGCAAGCCGGTCACGCCGGCGCGGTGCCCACGCGTTCCCATCGGTGCCCCTGGAAGCGCAGCACGACCGCCGCGCAGCGCAGCACCATGAACGCGGCGAGGCCGGACCAGATCCCGGCGAGGCCCCAGCCGAAGGCGTACGAGAGCCAGATCAGAGGGAGGAAGCCGACGAGCGCCGCGGCCAACGTGGCGGAGCGGAGATAGGCGGCGTCCGCGGCGCCGAGCAGCACCCCGTCGAGCGCGAAGACCACGCCCGCCACGGGAATCATCCCGACGAGGAACCACCACGGCACCGTCAGAGCGTCGAGGACCGCGGTATCGGTGGTGAAGAGTCGCGGCAGGACGGCCTGCAGCGCGGCGAGCGCCGCAGCGATCCCGACCGCGAAGACCGTGGACCACGCGGTGACCCGCCGGCCCAGGGATCGCGCCGCGCCGGTGTTCCCCGCCCCGAGGGCGGCGCCGACCAGCGTCTGCGCGGCGATGGCGAGCGAGTCCAGGACGAGCGCCACGAAGTTCCACAACTGCATCGCGATCTGGTGCGCGCCGACGTACTGCGCGCCCGCCCGCGCGGCCACCGCGCCGGCGGAGATGAAGCAGATCTGGAAGGAGAGGCTGCGCACGATGAGATCGCGCCCGAGCACCAGTTGCGCGCGCACCAGGTCCGGGCGCGGGCGCAGCTCCGCAGCGGAACCGCCCCCGCCCGCCCGGGCCGCGTGCACGACGGCCCCGAGGAAGAGCAGTCCGCTCACGATCTGGCCGGCGAGGTTCGCCCACGCCGATCCGACGAGGCCGAGCTCGGGCGCCGCGCCCCAGCCGAAGACGAGAGCGGGGCACAGCACCGTCGACAGGCCCAGGCCGACCAACACGAAGACCAACGGCGCGCGGGGCCGTTGCACGCCGCGGAGCCAGCCGTTCCCGGCCATCGTGATGAGGATCAGCGGTATCCCGAAGGACGCCACGCGCAGCCAGGACTCGGCGGCCTCGGCGATCTCCGGGCGGCCCGCGACCACCCGTGTGATCGGACCGGCGAAGCCCTGCACGAGGGCCAGCAGGACGCCGCCGACCGCCAACGCGATCCACGTCGCCTGCACGCCCTCGACGACCGCGCCTCCGGGATCGCCCGCGCCGAACCGGCGGGCCGACCGCGACGTGGTGCCGTACGAGAGGAAGGTCAGCTGCGTCGAGACGGTCGCCAGGATCAGGCCGCCGACCGCGAGGCCGGCCAGCGGCAGCGCCCCCAGGCGGCCGATGACGCCGGTGTCCCAGAGCAGGTACAGGGGCTCGGCGGCGAGCACCCCGAGCGCGGGCAGAGCCTGGCCGACGATGCGCCGGCCGAGCCCGGTGGGCACGGCGGCGGACCGGGTCACGCGGTTCCCGTCATGCGGGATCAGACCGTGGCGAGGAACGCGGCGACCACGTCGTCGCTCGTCCCGGACGCGGAGTAGCCCGCAGCCAGCCGGTGGCCGCCGCCGCCGAAGGCCCGCGCGACCTCGGAGACGTCGAGGTCGGTGCGCGCGCGCAGGGAAGCGGACCAGTCGCCGCTGTCGCTCTCCTTGAACAATGCGGCGACCTCGCAGTCCTCGGCGGTGCGCAGGAGGTCGATGAGCGATTCCGCGGCGTCCCAGCCGAGCGGCCCGCGATCGATCGCGCGGCACACGGCGTACACCGCCCCGCGTCCGCCGAACGCCTCGGGCACTGCGGTCGCCGAGCCCAGCACCGCGGCGACCATCGTGAACCAGGCGCGGGGGTGGCTGTCGAGCAGGTCGCGCGAGAGCTCGCGTCCGCGCGCGCCGGCGGCGAGCAGCCGCCCGGCCATGACATGCCCGGCGGGCGTCGCCCAGCGGAACGAGCCCGTGTCCGTGATCAGCCCCGCGTAGAGGCAGTCCGCCGTCCCGGGGTCCAGCTCCGCCCCGAGCGCGTCGATGACGGCGAGCACCAGCTCGGTGGTGCAGTTCGCGGCCGGATCGATCAGGTCGACGGTGCCGAATCCGGTGTTCGTCGCGTGGTGGTCGATCACCACCCGCACGGGGTGGCCCTGGAAGGACTCCTCGAGCCCCGCGAGTCGCTCGGAGCTCGCGCAGTCGACAGCCACGGCGACCGCCGCGTCGGCGTTGGGTGCGGCGAAGCCGTCGACGCCGGGCAGCAGGCCGATCCCGGACGGCAGGTCCGGTCCCGGATGGCTGACGGTGACATGGGTGCCGCGCGCGCGCAGCACCCGCGCGAGGCCGAGGCCCGAGCCCAGGGTGTCGGCGTCGGGGCGCACGTGGCAGTACACCGCCACGCTGCGCGCACCGTCCAGCGCCGCCGCGGCGGCGGCGACGGCGTCGGTCACCGTTCGGCCCCGTCCGGTTCGTCGTCCGCGTCCTCGTCGTCGTGCTTGTACGGGTCCGCCTCCCCCGCGGGCTTCGCGGTGGCGGCGACGGCGGCGACCCGCTCGTCCTGTTCGCGCGCCTTGGCGAGGAGCGCCTCCATGTTCGCGACAGCGGCGGGCACCCCGTCGAGCTCGAAGCGGAGCGTGGGCGTGAACCGCACGCCCGTGCCCGCGCCGACCTTGCTCCGGAGCTGGCCGCGGGCCTTCTCCAGGCCGGCGGCGGCCGCCTCGTAGTCGGGCTCGACGTCGAGCGTCGGTCCCATGACGGTGTAGAAGACCGTCGCGTCGTGCAGGTCGTTGGTCACGCGGGTATCGGTGACGGTGACGTAGTCGAGCCGCGGATCCTTGATGTCGTGCTCGATCGCGGTCGCGACGATGGTCCCGATCCGCTTGGCGAGCCGAGCGGCCCGTGCCGGGTCAGCCATGGCCAGTCCCTCCCTTACGCGTCGAACGGTCGATCAGTGGAACGGTGTGATCAACCGGTGGAACAGCGAGCATATCCCGGTGTGGGACTGCAGCGTCGGCACCTGCGTCCACCACACTCAATACCGTGTCGGGCACGTCAGTCCTCCGGCCCCCAGAGGCGCCGCCGCACCGACAACAATTCCACCTCGGGGTGCCCCGCGGCGGTGCGTTCGCACCGATCGAGGACCTCCCCGACGTGACCCGCGTCCGGACCGACGAGCCCCACCCCGATCAGGGCGCGGCGGTGCAGGTCCTGGTGGCCCACCTCGGCGGCGCTGACCGAGAACCGGCGCAGCTCCGCGAGGATCGGCCGGAGCACGGAACGCTTGTGCTTGAGCGAGTGCACGTCGCCCAGCAGCAGATCTATCTCAAGAACACCTGTGAACATCTGTCGGGCCACCCGGCCCTGGGGATAGTCGATCGGGTGCGGCCGGCATATCGCGCCGGCCGCACCCGGCCGAGGGAACATCAGTCGCGCGGCTTCTCGACCAGCTCGTAGGTCTCGATCACGTCGCCGACCTTGATGTCGGAGTACGAGAGCGTCAGACCGCATTCGTAGCCCTCGCGGACCTCCGTCGCGTCGTCCTTCTCGCGCTTGAGCGAGGTGACCGTGAGGTTCTCGGCCACGACCGTCGAGTCGCGGAGCAGGCGCGCCTTCGCGTTGCGACGCATGATCCCGGACTGGACCATGCAGCCCGCGATGTTGCCCACCTTGGACGACTTGAAGATCGCGCGGATCTCGGCCTGGCCGAGCTCCTTCTCCTCGTAGACCGGCTTGAGCATGCCCTTGAGCGCAGCCTCGACCTCGTCGATCGCCTGGTAGATCACCGAGTAGTACCGGATCTCCACGCCCTCGCGGTTGGCGAGCTCGGTGGCCTTGCCCTCGGCCCGCACGTTGAAGGCGATGATGATCGCGTTCGAGGCGGACGCAAGGTTGATGTTGGTCTCGGTGACGCCACCGACACCGCGATCGATGACCCGCAGCTGCACCTCGTCGTCGATCTCGATCCCCAGCAGGGCCTCCTCGAGCGCCTCCACGGTGCCCGAGTTGTCGCCCTTGAGGATGAGGTTGAGCTGGCTGGTCTCCTTCAGCGCGGCATCCAGGTCCTCCAGCGAGACGCGCTTGCGCGACTTGGCCGCCAGGGCGTTGCGCTTGCGCGCGGCGCGCCGGTCGGCGATCTGCCGGGCGATCCGGTCCTCGTCGACCACGAGCAGGTTGTCGCCTGCGCCGGGCACCGAGGTGAAGCCGATGACCTGGGCGGGACGCGAAGGCAGGGCCTCCGTGATGTCGTCGCCGTTCTCGTCGACCATGCGCCGGACGCGACCGTAGGCGTCGCCCGCCACGATCGAGTCGCCGACTCGCAGGGTGCCGCGCTGGATGAGCACGGTGGCCACCGGGCCGCGACCGCGGTCGAGGTGCGCCTCGATCGCGACGCCCTGCGCGTCCATGTCGGGGTTGGCCCGCAGGTCCAGCGAGGCGTCGGCCGTCAGCAGCACCGCTTCGAGCAGCGCGTCGACGTTCGTGCCCTGCTTCGCGGAGATGTCGACGAACATCGTGTCGCCGCCGTACTCCTCTGGAATCAGGCCGTACTCGGTGAGCTGGCCGCGGATCTTCTCCGGCTGCGCGCCCTCCTTGTCGATCTTGTTCACCGCCACGACGATCGGCACGTCGGCCGCCTGCGCGTGGTTGATGGCCTCCACCGTCTGCGGCATGACGCCGTCGTCGGCCGCGACCACGAGGATCGCGAGGTCGGTGGCCTTCGCGCCGCGCGCACGCATGGCGGTGAACGCCTCGTGACCCGGGGTGTCGATGAACGTGATCAGGCGTTCGTTGCCCTCGAGCTCGGTGAGCACCTGGTAGGCACCGATGTGCTGCGTGATGCCGCCGGCCTCGCCCTCGCGGACGTTCGCCTTGCGGATCGTGTCCAGCAGTCGGGTCTTACCGTGGTCGACGTGGCCCATGACGGTGACCACCGGCGGGCGCTGCTCGAGGTCGTCCTCGTCGCCCTCGTCCTCGCCGTAGGTGAGGTCGAAGCTGTCGAGCAGCTCGCGGTCCTCGTCCTCGGGGCTGACGACCTGGACGACGTAGTTCATCTCCTCGCCCAGCAGCACGAGGGTCTCCTCGTTCACCGACTGGGTGGCGGTGACCATCTCGCCCAGGTTGAACAGCGCCTGGACCAGCGATGCCGGGTTCGCGTCGATCTTCTCCGCGAAGTCGCTCAGCGATGCGCCGCGGGCGAGACGGATCGTCTCACCGGCGCCGCGCGGCAACCGGACGCCACCGGCGATCGGCGCCTGCATGCTCTCGTACTCGGCGCGTTTCGCCCGCTTCGACTTACGGCCACGGCGCGGGGCGCCACCGGGACGACCGAAGGCACCCGCGGTGCCGCCGGGGCGGCCACGACCGCCGCCGCCGGGACGACCGCGGAAACCACCCGCGGGGGCACCGGTACCGGTGCCGCCGCCGGGCCCACCGCGGTAGCCGCCGCCACCGCCGCCCGGACGTCCGCCGGGCCCGCCACGGCCACCGGGGCCGGGACGGCCCTGCGCCGCCGGACGCGCCGCGCGGGAGGGCATGGCGCCGGGGTTCGGGCGCGGAGGCATGCTACCGGGGGTCGGGCGCGGGCCGCCGGGGCCGGCCGCGGGGCGACCGCCCTGGGGACGAGCGCCGCCCTGACCGGGAGCCGGACGAGCGCCGCCCTGGGGACGGGGACCGCCCTGGCCGGGAGCCGGACGAGCGCCGCCCTGCGGGCGCGGGCCACCGGGGCCAGGCTGCGGACGGGGCGCACGCTCGACGGGAGCCTGCGAGGAGAACGGATTGTTCCCCACCTTCGGGGNGCGCGGGCCGGGCNTGCCGCAGGAGCAGCGCGAGGCGATGNCGCGGGCGCCGACGGTGCGGNGCTGGCAGCGGGAGCCGCCGGTGCGGCGGGCTCCGGGGTCGGCTCCGGCGCGGCCGGGGCCGCGGGGCGCGGACCGGGACGGGCCGAGGTGGGACGGGGTGCATCCGCGGCGGGCGCCGAGGGTGCGGGGG
>NZ_CBCRZG010000019.1:0-24556 GCF_965137015.1 Tsukamurella hominis
GCAACCACACTGCGCACCCGCGGCCGCCCATCCACACCCCGGACTCTAGCGGCTCAGGGCCCCACTCAGGTGGGGCCGAATGAAACCGCCCTACCGGGGCCAGATCAACTTGACATAGCCAGGCATCCGAGGACAGCGCCCACTGGATGCAGTAGGGCGCGGCATCAGAGCGGTTGGTTGATACCGGTTTCGGCGGACTCTTCGGCGAGGACCTTGGCCGTGAGACCGCGGGCGTGTGCTGCGCGCCAGGCGGCGGCGAGGTTGTCGGCGCGGCTGTGCCAGGTCATCTCGCCGAGGTACTCGGCGTGTTTCTTCGTCGCATCGGTCCACCGCAGCTCCGCGTAGAGCCGCCGGTACTGGCACCGGAGGACCACCCGCCCGAGAGCGTCGGGTGCAGTGCGGATGACGCGGTTGTGGCGGCCGCCTGCGGCGTCGTCCTGCTCTTTGGCCTGCACCGCCTTGTTCGAACCGCGTGGGACTCGCCAGTGGTGGTCTTTGACCGCGTCCTTGCGGTTCCAGCCCCATCGCGACATCCCCGGCGGCCCGCTGTGTTAGACGACGGTCAGGTGCCGGCTGCCGGCGGTAGCACCTTCGGGTGCACCGAACAGGCTGGTGCGGCGGTCGGGGCTCAGCAGTGTCAGGGCGTCGAGCTCGGTGGTGCTGTATCCGTCGGTGGCGAGTTGGGCGAGGACATCGCGGGCGAGCTCGGGGGTCTCTGCAGGGACACCGGGCCGGGCGCCGTACATCCGGCCGGTCTCGTTGAGCAGGCGGAACATCGCCCGGTACTGCCGGTCGGAGAGCACGCCACGCTCACGGGCACGGACGACGAGCGAGGACTCGCTCACCCCCCAGTCCAGGCGCAGCTCGTCGAGCTCGTGGACGGTCCGGGTCGAGACCCGGTCCAGCGCCGGGCCGATGTCATCGACCGGCGCGAGGAACTCGGCAGCGAAAACATCCGCCCGTCGTTCGGTTTCGGCTGGGCTGACCAGGGTCATCGCATCCATCACCAGGTGCCCGAGTTCGTGCGCGAGGGTCATGCGCATCCGGTCCGGCGGCAGGGCAGAGTTGACGTACACCAGGTGCGGGTGATGCGCGGTGGCGCGCAGGGTGACCGCGTCGATCTCGCGGTCGTGGAAGTCCTCGACGACGACGAAGACCCCGGCCCCTTCCAGCAGTTCGACCATTGATCGGATGGGCCCGGCGATCCGCCAGAGCCGGCGTAGAACCTGCGCGACGGTGATCTCGCCGAGCTCGGCGGCGTAGTCCCCGGGGTCGAGATCCGGCAGCGCCAGCGCCGGATCGAGGTCGGTGTGGGCCACGACCCGACCGAGCCGCATCGCGACCAGGTTGGCGCGCGCCCAGACGCGGTCGCGCTTCCACTCCGCAGTAGTGGCGTTGGCGCGGAAGTGCGTGCCCTGCGCAGGGGAGCGCTCGAACGCGACGCACAGAGCATCCACTGGGCATTGCAATGCCCGCGCGTAGTCGTCGAGCGCCTTACCCGCCAAGGGCAGCGCACCGGCCTCGACCCGGGTGACGTGCGATCCGGAGACCCCGGCCTCCTCCGCGAGCCGCTTCTTCGACCAGCCGTGCGCCAGTCGCGTCAGCGCAACCATCACCGGGTTCGCCTCGGCCTGCGAGAAGAGTGCCGTCACCCAGATCGCCTCCATATCCCTCGATCGGTCCCTGCGCTCCACGCTATCGCGGCAGCACCGCAAATCCGTGCAGAAACACCGTGTGAACTGCGATTTTCCTACCGGCCCGGTTATCTGCACCTGAGACGCAAGTGACTGGTGTGACGCCCATCTCGTGCGCGAGATCGAGCCGAGCCGGTGTGGACAATTCTGCAGGTCACGGCGTGTTGTCTACCTGAGAACTGTACCACGTTAGGCAAAATTCCACGCAAGTAATTACATCGAGAGGAGACAGATCGTGACGACACTCATGGACGACCTCAACCCGCTGCAGGGAACGGTGTCCCGGAAGGAGGCGCAGCGTATCCTGCGTCCGGTGACGATCGGCGTCGGCGCGCTGCTGCTGGCCGCAGTCGATCACTGGAACACGCTCATGGCGGAGCAGCCGGCGCACCTGCGGACGGTGCTGCAACCGCTGCTGCGGGGCAGCCACGTCGCGGCGTTCGTCTCCGCCGGCACCAACGTCTGGCTGAGCACCCAGGGGATGCATCCGCCCGGACACCTGGTCAAACGGCCCTACCAGTGGTCGGAGGTGAGCAGTCACGGCCGCACCTACCTGGCGATCCATCACAAGGAGATGGAGGGCACCAACACCCGGCGCAAGGCGTTCATCAAGCAGGATTCACAGACCCTGCAGCTGGTGGGCGATCCCACGCACTGCGAACTGACCTGGGACTACGACGCGGCCACCGATTCGCACGTGCGGCGGATCTGGGTCAGCGCCCCTGGCGTGCACTGGGAACGGTTCGAGGTGCCGATGGATCGGGTGCAGGAGCGGTACGCCTCCTGGCGCAAACGGGACGTACGGTGGCTGCCCGGGCGGCTACCCGCCGACGACCTCGTCGGCACCGAGGATCTCGTACGCGATGAGCAGGATCGGCGGCGCACCGACATCAAGACCCGCCGGCCGCGCCGCGACGACGTCATCGAGGACCAGCGATGAGGGCCGCCGCGGTCACTGTTCACGGGGTCCGGTCGTGGACGGTCGTCGACGACCAGGGCCTGCCGGTGCCCGAGATCGAGCAGTTCCTGCACTGGCAGCGGGCGATCGGACGTTCCCAGAACACCGTCCGCTCGTACGCACGGCACTTGAGTCAGTTCTACCGCTGGCTCGCTGCCCGGGGAATCTCATGGGATGAGCTGGATTTCCATCAGCTGTGCGATTTCGTCGCCGTCCTCACCGCAGGACTGCCGCCGCTGCCGTCACGGTGCGGGGGCCGTGCACCCGGCACCGTGAAAGCGGTCAGTGCCGCGGTACGTGAGTTCTACGAGTTCCACCGCGTCGAGGGCCGGGGACCGCAGAATTTGGTGCTGACCCGCAATCCGTCGAAGTTGCCGCGGCGAGCGCACAGCTTCCTCGCCCACCTCGAGCAGCGCCGTCCCCGCGAGGTCTCCCGCCTGGCCCGGCCCGACCGGCAGCCGGCCGAGACGGTACAGGTGATCGACTTCGAAACCGACTTCGCCAAGCTGCTCGCCGCGGCGTCGACCACCCGTGACCGGCTGCTGCTGTCGGCGCAGTACGACCTGGGCCTGCGGGTCGGCCAAGCGCTCGGCCTGCGTCACGGCGACCTGAACCCGATGCGCCGACAGGTGGTGATCTGCCGGCGCGACGACAACGCCAACGGCGCCCTGTCGAAGCAGAAGACCCAGTTCATCGTCGACGCGCCGCGGCGGTTCTTCGACCTGTATGCCGCGTACCTTCTCGGTGAGGTCGCCCACGTCGACAGCGATTACGTGTTCGTCAACCTCTCCCGCCCACCCGTCGGTGGTCCGATGACCTACTCCAACGCTTACCAGCTCATCGAACGGATCGGCGCCGCCGCCGGGATCGACGATCTCAACCCGCACATGCTCCGCCACACCCACGCCACCGCCCTGGCCAAGGCCGGATGGACCTCCGCCGAGATCGCCGCCCGCCTCGGCCAATCCCACTCAGCGAGCGCCGACGTGTACATCCACCTCGCCAGCGACGACCTCGCCGAAAAGCTCCGTCACACCGAGCATCTGGTCTGGCGTGAACCGCAGCAGCACCGCGTGAAGGGAGACGGCGATGGCACGCGGTAACGGCGAGCGCGCCCGGTCGGGGCGCAACGATATCTCCGCTCTGCAGGTGCCGGACGGGCCCTGGTGCGCGCCGACGTGGCCGGTCGTCGATGTCGCCGGCGACCGCCGCCGCGCCGCCACCGACCCCTGCGCCGTCATCGAGTGCAACGGCGAACGGTACTGGCTCGGCGGCCCCGGCGGACGCGCCGGCGCCACCTCGGGGCTGTGCTACGCCCACTACTTCCAGTGGTTCCGTGCCGGACAGCCCGCCGACTTCGACGCCTGGGCCGCCATCAGCGCCCTGCCTGTCGGCGCGACGCGCGGCCGGCCTGCCACCACCCAGGCGGTCGACTTCCGCCGCATCCCAGCGGCTGCTGCTGACGAAATCCGGTTCGTCGCCGCCACCAAGATCGGCCGCGGCGACTGGACCCCCAACACCGGACTGCGCCGCGTCCTGATCGTTCTCATCGACGTCGCCGACGGGCGGATCACGAGCTCCCTGACCGAACGCCCCGTCGACGACTGGCTGCTGCTGTGCCGGCAATACTGGCCCTACACCAACTTCGACTCCCTCTGCGCGCCCTACATCCGCAGGTTCTTCCGGCTCCTGCACGGGGCCACCGACCCCGACCCGTGGGCGGCGGACCACTGGCGATGGCGCGACGGATTCGAGTTCGTCCTCGACACCACCCAGGCCGGGGCGACACGAACCGCCGTCGACTGGGCCACCGTCCCGGTGCCCTGGCTCAAGGACGCCGTCAAACGCCTCGCCCGCCAACAGCTGTCCACCTCCAGCATGTCCTGGGGAACACTCACCCAGTGGCTGCGCGCCACCCGCCAACTCGCCCAGTTCCTCACCCTCGACGGAACCGTCCCCGAACCATCGGTGGTCACCAGAACGGTGTTCCTCGACTACCTCGAATGGACCCGCCGCCCCGACACCAAGGCGAACCCCCAACTCGCGAACACCGCCGCCTACCTGCTGGAAACACTGCGCGACTGCGGACTCGTCAACGACCTGGGATCAGCGGTCTTCCTGCGCCGCGGCGAGAACGTCCACCGCAAGACCCGCCGGCCGAGGCCCTTCCCACCCGACGTCATCGAACGCATCGATACCCTGATCGTCGACAACCCGGACACCGATCCCACTCTCCGGGCGATGATCGCCACCACACGATGGGCCGGGTGCCGCATCTCCGAACTCGTCAGCCTCCCGATCGACTGCCTCCAACACAGCGACCAGGGGTACTGGATCGAATACTGGATGACCAAAACCAGTGCCTGGCGCCGGTTTCCCGTCCCCGACAGTCTCGCTACGATTATCCGCGACCAGCAGACCCGCGTCCGCGACACCTACGGGCCCGACGCCGAACACCTCTTCCCCGGCGCCCGATCCAGCGCCGCCGCCGGCCGCACCCAGCCCTGGTCCACCAGCGGCCTACGGCACCGCCTCGCCGCACTCTTCCGCGAGCACGACATCACCACCTCCATCACCACCGGCGAGAAGATCTCCGGAGGCGACGTCCACCGCTTCCGCCACACCATCGGGATGAACCTGCTCAACAACGGATGGACCCAACCGGAAGTCCGCGACTTCCTCGGCCACCACAGCGACACCATGACCGCAACCTACGCCCGCATCACCGACGACACCCTCGCCCGGAAAGCCCGGCAATTCTGGGACACCAACCCCGACAACGGCGCTGACGCCACCGTCGAGCGACTGCGAGCCCGCTTCACCACCGCACTGCCGAACGGGTTCTGCACGCTCCCCGCGACGCAACGCTGCGAATTCCGCCCGAACCCCTGCATCGACTGCTCCTTCCACGACCCCGGCGGCCGCACCTTCCTCGGCGCGCACATCACCCACCGCGACCAGCTCAAACAACTCGCCGCCCAAGCACAGGAAAACGGCGACAGCCAGGCAGCGGAACTGAACAAGAGCATGCTCGACAAGGTCACCAAGCTCATCGACGAAATCAGACCAGACGCGCAGGAACCCAGGTGAGCGAAGGCGACCGCGATCACCGCACAGCCCGCCTCACCGCGGCCGCCGCCGCCCGCACAACCAGCGCGACCGCCCGCGCACGCCGAGCCATCACCCGGCTGCACAACACCGGACACCCCGTCACCTTCGTCGCCGTCGCCCGAGCCGCCGACGTCTCAACCAGCTTCCTCTACAAGCACCCCCAGCTCCGACAGGAAATCGACGCGAAACGCGGCACCGCCCCCACTGGAACCGAACGCTCCACCGCCGCCAGCGCGGAATCCCTCCGCACCAAACTCGCCACCGCGATCGACCGCAACCGTCAGTTGACCGAACTGCTCGAGCAACTACGCACCGAGAACGAGGCGCTCCGCAGCCGACTCCTCGACCTGGGAACCCGGCCACCGGCCACGCAAGAAGCCCGTCGAGGAGAACCTGCAGATAACCCGACCACCACAGGGCCACAACAGCCACGATGACCCCCGTCAGCCACGTCGCGGACAGTCAGGAGGCTCCTATAGATATCGAATCTCCTAGGCTCCACAAACTCTTCGTATGCGATGATGCCCTAGCACGTACGTGCGCAGAAGGGGGTGTCACTGTGGATGTCGCCGAGGCCGTCGCCACGATCATGCCGCCCGACGAGGTGGCTACTCTTCTAGGATTAAGCGCCCACTCAGTTGCGTTGAAGACCACATTGGCGGCACGGATGCAGCAGATCGTCAACGATGGTGGGGAGCTTGTTTCAGGTAGCGTAGATGTTCTTGCCTGTGGTTCATTGGCTCGCCAGGAACACTCGGCTGCGAGCGACATCGACTACTTGATCATCACAAACAACTTGCCGAAGCACTTCTCGGCACTGCGCGACGTTGGTCACGAAGTGAATCGCGTGATCACTGAGCTCGATGCCGAACCCGGAGCCTCTGGCATCTTCGGCCAGACTGTCGGTGCGTTCGACCTGATCGAGCGGGTCGGATTGCAAGATGACACGAACATCTCGCACACACGGAGGATGGAAATCCTGCTCGAGTCCGTGAGCTTGACCACGAGCGGTATCCGGTCAGAGGTCGTGCGGGCAATCGTGGATCGTTACTCGACCAGTCGAAACCTCGAGCGGCCGCCGCGTTTCCTCATCAACGACGTGCTGCGGTACTGGCGGACGATCACCGTCGATTTCCAGGCTAAGCGCGACAGCAGTCATGACCAGCACAAAATGATACTGCGGTACCTCAAACTTAGAATCACTCGGAAGATCCTGTTGGCCAGCTCAGTCCTTCCCCTGATTACATTTACGCCGGCGTGCCCGACGAGGGATCATTACGTGGACGAGCTGGAGAAGCTGTTTGATCAGCCCGCACTGTGCCGTCTGATTGGAACGGTCGACCGTCTGGGGGACTCCTCGCTTACTGAGCACGCACGGACCGTCTGTCGTGTCCTGGACGGATTTCTGGCCGCTAGTTCATCCAAGGCTCAGCGGGAGCGGTTTGACAAGATCGCGTGGGACGACCGAGGTAACCACGCGGAATTCGTTGACCTGAGCGATTCGGCAGACCGTCTCGACGCGGCGCTGGCAGCGATCTTCACCTCCTCGAACGTGCTCGAGGCAACCAAGAGCTACATGCTCTTCTAGTCGAGTAGGGCCTGTGCTATCTCGAGACGAAGGTGTTCCCGGACGTCCGCACTCAATTTGGTGAGAGCGGCGGCCTGATCCCAGGGTGCGCGCCCGGAGTTCGTCTCGCTGGGCCGGCGCGGGAACACGTGGGCATGCACGTGGGGGTCGCGGTTGCCGAGAATCGCCATGTTGGTGCGCTCCACGCCATCGAGAGTGCGCAATGCTGTACATACTCGCTGGACGTCAGTCATGAACTGAGCAAGGTAGCGAGGGGCAATCTCGTCAAGATGTTCGAAGTGATCCCGGGCGGAGACGATTACCCGACCGGGAAAGCGTGCATCATCGTAGAGCCCAACACGCGATACGGACAGGTTAGCTATAGGAAGCCATAGGTCGAAACCACAGCTTGCGCATGGCTGGCTCGTCCCAACCGAATCATCGAGTACGAGAGTCCGCGCGCTATCGAGCAGTACGGGCACAACCAACCTCCTACCGAACATCTGTTCTATATTGTTACTCCTGCTGCTAATGGGAGTCAACTACGGAACTACAGCGATGTCATTTGGCGTTCATATGACACGATAGCAGGATCGATGGGTGCAGGAGGTGTCCATGCCAACGGCCAGATTCATGTCAAGTGACGCCGAAGGCTACTCCATCTCGGAGGCGGCACGCTTGCTCAATCTGAGCGCTTCAACGGTCACCCGACGCCTGAGAGACGGCGATCTCGAGTACGGACCCGGCGCACGAAAAGGCCGGGTATCAGCAGAGTCGGTCCACGGCGCACGCGCCGCGCTCGCAGCGAGTCTGGAAATGCACGTCGAGGGCAATTGTGTCGGACGAGACGAGTACGACCTGATGGTGCAGCGGACCATCGACCTCCAAGCCATCGTTGACGATCTCAGGACGGCTGTGGCGAGCCTTAATGATGCGCTGGGACGCGCCAGGCCTGTGAGGTTCGATGACGGAACATGACGTTCCGGTAAGCCCCGTGATCTCATCGCGAGGTTCGCGCCATGACTACCCTCGTTTGCTGACTGCACCTGACCTGGTCCGATGCCGGATCGGCGATCTTGACCTACTCTTTACTCAGTGACCTGTGATTCGGCAGGCCCGATACAGAGAGAATCGATGAGACGCGCCTCGCGCAAACGCCGAAGACCCCGATCCGCTGAACCCGCGCCCCACCGAGGGGCCGCCGCGTGATCACCCTCCTCACCATCCTGGCCGGCGTCGTCGTCGTACTCGTGATCACCGCGTTCACCGGCTACTTCGTGGCCCAGGAATTCGCCTACATGGCGGTCGACCGGTCGCGGCTGGCCGCGCGCGCCGAGGCGGGCGACGAGGCCGCCGCCCGCGCCCTGCAGGTCACCCGCCGCACCTCCTTCATGCTCTCCGGCGCCCAGCTCGGCATCACGGTGACGGGCCTGCTCGTCGGCTACGTGGCCGAGCCGCTGATCGGGCAGGGCATCGGTACCCTGCTCGGCGGGGTGGGCGTGCCCACCGCGGTCGGCATCGGCATCGGCGCGGCCCTCGCGGTCGGCCTGTCGACCGTCGCCCAGATGGTCTTCGGTGAGCTCTTCCCGAAGAACCTCGCCATCGCGCGACCGGAGCCGGTGGCGCGTCGTCTGGCGCTCTCCACGACGCTGTACCTCCGCGCCTTCGGCTGGCTGATCCGCTTCTTCGATCAGGCCTCGAACCTGCTGCTGCGCGCCGTGAAGATCGAGCCCGTCCACGACGTCGAGCACTCCGCGACCCCGCGCGACCTCGAGCACATCGTCGCCGCCTCGCGCGACGCGGGCGAGCTGCCCCGCGACCTCTCGACCCTGCTCGACCGGATCCTCGACTTCCCCGGCCACACCGCCGAGCACGCGATGATCCCGCGTGCCCGCGTCGACCTGGTCGCGGCCGACGAGCCCGCGGCCGCCGTGCTGGAGCGCATGGCGGACGGCCACACCCGGTACCCCGTGGTCGGCGCGACGGCCGACGACCTGATCGGCGTCATCACGCTCCACGACCTGCTCGGCGACAGCACCGGCACCGCGCGCTCCCGCTGCCGCCCCGCCGTGATCGTGCCCGGCTCCATGCCGCTGCCCGCCGTCGTCGCGCGACTGCGGGACGCGGGCCAGGAGATGGCCCTCGTCATCGACGAGTACGGCGGCTTCGACGGCGTCGTGACCGTCGAGGACATCGCGGAGGAACTGGTCGGAGAGATCGACGACGAGCACGACGGCACCGACCCGGCGCCCGCCGTGCCCGACGGCGACGGCTGGCTGTTGCGCGGCGACGTGCACCTCGACGAGGTGGAGCGCCTGCTCGGCGTCGACCTCGAACCCGGCGACGCCGAGACCCTCGGCGGCGCGGTCACCGCGCGGCTCGGGGCGCTGCCCCGCGTCGGCGACGTCGCGGACCTGCCCCTGCTGCCCGATCCCGCGGCCGCGCCCGGATCGGCCCCGCGGGCGCTCCGGGCCGAGGTGCGCACCGTCGAACGGCGGGTGCCGGCGGCCGTGCACCTGACCCTGCCCGCGACCGACCGGACGGAGGACGGCGATGAGTAGCCCCTGGACGGTCGTGGCGATCACGGCCCTGCTCATCGCGGCCAGCGCGTTCTTCGTGGCCGTCGAGTTCTCGCTCATCGCCGCGCGCCGGCACCGGCTCGAGGACGAGGCGGCGCACAGCGCCTCCGCGCGGGCCGCGCTGCGCAGCTCCTCGGAGCTCTCGCTGCTGCTCGCGGGCTCGCAGCTGGGCATCACCGTGTGCACGCTGGCGCTCGGTGCGATCACCAAGCCGGCCGTCGACGGGTGGCTGACGCCGCTCCTCGCGGCGACCGGGATGCCGGGATGGATCGCCGACGTGGGCGGCTTCGTGCTCGCCCTGCTGGTCGTGACCTTCCTGCACCTGGTGGTCGGCGAGATGGCGCCCAAGTCGTGGGCCATCGCCCACCCGGAGCGGTCGGCGATCCTGCTGGCCCTGCCGATGCGCGCCTTCATGACGGTGTTCCGCCCCCTGCTGATCGTGCTCAACGACGCCGCCAACCGCTGCCTGCGGCGCGTCGGCGTGACGCCCGTGAACGAGGTCGAGTCCGGACAGGACCCTGCGGCGCTGCGGCACCTCGTCGAACACTCCGCGACCGTCGGCGCGCTCGACGAGCAGCACTCCGGCCGGCTGACCAGCGCCCTCGAGCTCGAGGCCCTGACCGTCGGCGACATCGCGCGGTGGGACGTCGCGCCGTCGTCCGTCCCCGGATCGGCGACGCCCGCGCAGATCCGTGCCGCCGCCGATCGGACGGGCCACCTGCGACAGCTGGTGGTGGGCGACGCGGGGCTCGGCGTGGTGCACGTGCGCGACTGCCTGCGGGCGGGCGAGAGCGCGACCGCGGCGGAGCTCATGCGGCCGGTCCTCGTGCTCGACGCCGCCGAGCCGGCGTACGCCGCGCTCGCCACGATGCGGGAATCGCGGGCCCACCTCGTGGTCGTGGAGCGCGACGGGGAGCGGGCCGTGCTCACCCTCTCCGACCTGCTCGGCAGGTTGATGCCCGTCTGACGGTGCCGCCCGGCCCGCGGGGTTACACTTCGCGGGCCGGATGCGGAATCCCCTCGGGAGCGGTCGCGCCACTGTGAAGCCAGACCCGCACCGGCAGGCCCGGGCCACCGGGCACCGTCGAATCACCTACCCGGGCGCGAAACCCCGGACGAAGGAGCGCCGCTCATGGCGAACGCATCCACCACGGCCCACGCCGGTGACCTCTCCCTGCATGTCTCCCGCCGGGCGGTGTGGCTCTCCGCCACCCTGATCCTGGCCGTGCTGGCCTACTACTTCATCGGCATCGACCAGGGCGCCGTCTCGGTGTTCGGCAACGACATGCACGTCCACGAGTTCTTCCACGACGCCCGGCACTTCCTGGGCTTCCCCTGCCACTGATCGGGGAGACATGGAGAAGCACGTCATCGCCCGCGGCGCACTCGCCGGGGCGATCGGAGGACTGCTCGCGTTCGTCTTCGGGCGGATCATGGTGGAGCCGATCATCGGCCGCGCCATCGATTTCGAGGAGGCCCGTAACGCCGCGGAGCACGCCTCCCACCCCGGGATGGCGATGGAGGAGCCGGAGCTGTTCACCCGCGCCGTCCAGCAGAACGTCGGGCTGGGTGCCGGCCTGATCCTGTTCGGCATCGCGATGGGCGTCCTGTTCGCGGTGGCCTACTGCGTCGCGGCGCCGAAGCTCGCGCAGTGGACGCCGCGGGCCGTCGCGCTGGCGGTGGCGGGCTCGCTGTTCGCCGGGATCTACGCGCTGCCGTACCTGAAGTACCCGCCGAACCCGCCCGTCGTGGGCGATCCGGAGACGATCCGCGAGCGCACCGGCGCGTACCTGCTCATGGTCGCGATCTGCCTCGCGCTCGTGGCGGCCGCCTGGGTGATCGGGCTCGCGGCCGTCCCGCGGCTCGGGGCGTACGGCGCCGCGCTGGCCGGCGGGGCCGTCGTGCTCGTGGGGCTCGTCGTGGCCTGCCTGGTGCTACCGGCGACCGTCGCGACGCCGGAGGGCTTCGACCCCGACGACCTGTACTGGTTCCGCACGTACTCGTTCCTCGCGCAGGCCATCCTGTGGGGCGCGATCGGGCTGATCGGCGCGGAGCTGCTGCACCGCCTGACGGTCCGCAGCGGGTCCCGGGCGGTGCCCGCCACCGTCTGAGCGAACTTCGGTGCGACTCTGCGGTGGACCGGCGGCGTGTCGTCGCCGACACGCACCGAAGGTCGGGTGGGAGACGACGCAGCGGCGGCATACCCTGGGGGTATGAACCGCCGCTGCGCTCTGTGCTGGGTGGCCGCGCTGATCTCGATCATCGTCTCCGCCACCATCCACTACCGCGGGGGTAGCGGCGGCCTCGACGGCCTGTTCTTCGTGATCGCGCTGGCCTGGGCGCTGCTCGCCATCCAGGCGCACCAGCCCGCGGGCTGGCGCGGCTAGGCGGCTACTCGCCCTTCTTGCGGGGATCCTCCTCGGCCGGCGACTCGACGGCCACGTCCTCCTCGGCCTCCTCCGCGAGCTCCGGCTGCGCGACGGGGGCGCTGTCGCCGGTGGCGCCGCTGGCCGGGCGCACGCGGGGCGGCTCGGCGGCGACGGGCGGCGCCGACGGGGTGCGCAGCAGCTTGAAGGCGACCCCGCCCACCGCCAGCACCAGCGCGAGGACCGCGCCGATCAGCAGCGGCCTGCGCAGGGCCGGGCGGGACGGCGCACCGTCGGACAGCGTGATCGCCTGCTCGGGATCGACCTCGGCGGGGGCGATCCACGACCGGACCAGCCCGTACACGCCGGCGAGGACCTTGCCCGCGAGGGAGAGGCCGAGGCCCGACAGCGCGCGCAGGATGTTGGCGGGGCCGACGATGCTCTGGCCGAGTCCGGAGACGAGGCGCTGCACGTTCGAGGGTGCCGACGGTGCCGGTGCGGCGTCCGCGGCAGGGGCGTCGTCGAGCAGAGGGGTGATGGCCATCGGTGGCGTGATCCTTTCAGCGGACGAGAATGCGGCTTTCCACCGCCGATTCTTATCCGATCTCCTGGGGTTCGCACCTGCAGAAAATGGCAGAATGGCGGTGTGACCAACTCCAACGCTACCGCCCACGTGACCCTGCACACCTCCGAAGGCGACATCCGTATCGCGCTGTTCGGCAATCACGCTCCCGTGACCGTGGCGAACTTCCTCGGACTCGCCCAGGGAACGAAGGAATACACGACCACCAACGCCTCCGGCGGCGACTCGGGCCCGTTCTACGACGGCTCGATCTTCCACCGCGTGATCGACGGCTTCATGATCCAGGGCGGCGACCCGACCGGCACCGGCACCGGCGGACCGGGCTACGACTTCGTCGACGAGTTCCACCCGGAGCTGCGCTTCGACCACCCGTACATCCTGGCCATGGCCAACATCGGCCGCCCGGCGACCAACGGCTCGCAGTTCTTCATCACGGTCGGCAAGACGCCGCACCTGAACAACCGGCACACGATCTTCGGTGAGGTCGAGGACGAGGCCAGCCGCAAGGTGGTCGACGCCATCGGCAGCACGCAGACCGATCGCGCGGACCGCCCGGTCAAGGAGGTCACCATCAACTCCATCACCGTCGAGGAGTAGCCGCACTCCTCCGCACGCGCGCCCGGCCGGGTCATCCGGCCGGGCTTTCGTGTCTCCGCGGTGCGTTCCGCGGCGGCCCGCGACCCCGCCGGCGAGGAATTTACTTCGCCTAACTCCTCCAACAGTGTGGATCAGAATCTGCACAGAATTGGTGATCGGTCCAGGAATCATGTGAGCCCCGTCTCCATCGGCGCAGGTCGGTGAGCATCTTCACGGCACAGCGGGCGCTCTGAGATGGACACCCGTCGTCCGACCTTCGTAACGTTGCCGTGATCTTGTGGAGACCAAGGCGTGACCGACACGCCGCTCCACGGAGTCGGGAGTTCCACGAAAGTGACCAGCGTCAGTACGACGACCATGACCGGCCGCAGCACCCGCCGCGGCACGATGCGCGCGGCCCTCGGAGCCGCCGCCGCCGTGATCGGAATCGTCGCCGCCCCCGGCGTGGCGCAGGCCGCCNCCGCGCCCGCCCCGCAGGCACCCGTCGCGCAGGCCGCGCAGGCCACCGGACCCGACCGCTCGTCGGTCGTCCAGGCCGCCCTCACCCGCGTGGGCATGCCGTACTCCTACGGCGCCGCCGGCCCCAGCTCCTTCGACTGCTCGGGCCTCGTCACCTGGGCCATGAACCAGGCCGGCGTGAGCGTGCCCCGCAGCAGCTACTCGCTGATGAGCGCCGGCACCCCCGTCTCGCAGGCGCAGCTGCGCCCCGGCGACGTGGTGATCACCAACGGCGGCGGCCACGCCGCGCTCTACATCGGCAACGGCCAGGTGGTCGAGGCCGTGACCTCCGGCGTGCCCGTGCGCGTCGCCGGCATCCGCGGCTTCGTCACCGCGCGCCGCTACTGAGCTAGGCGGGCCGCAGGGCCTCGAGCTGCTGCGCGACGAGCGTGGGCGCCTCGCCCAGCTCCCAGCGGCCGAGGAAGAGCAGATCGTCGCCGCGCGTGAGCTCCAGCAGCACCGACTCACGGCCCCAGTGCCGCGTGGTCGTGCGCTTGATCTCCAGGCCGTCCCACGGGAAGACCTTGCGGCCGAAGGCGCCGCGGTAGACGACGCCGGCATCGTCGGCGGACAGACGCGGGCGGAGCACCAGCACCTGTGCCCCGAGGTAGATCAGGGCGAGCACGCCGATTCCGACGAGCACCATGCCGACGGGGTCCTTGATGGCCTGGAAGCCGACGGCCGCGGCGCCCAGCAGGACGCCCGCGACGAGCAGGACGACGCCCACACCGCGCGGGGCGCTCCAGTTATCCACAGGTTTATCCACAGCTGGGGATGAATGACATCGATGTGATTTCGCTGGTCAGGGCTACTTCCACCACATCGTCATCAACAGACCGGCGATCATGAGGCCGAAACCGATGGCGAAGTTCCACGCCTCGAGGTTCGCCATCCACTCCAGGGGCTTGCCGGGCGCGCCCATGCCGTTGGGGTCCGCGCCGACGTAGTACACGAGCAGCCAGGCCAGCCCGGCGAGCATGAGCGCCAGGAACGCGACCACGAACCACCGGCCCGACGGCGCGCTCACCTTGACCGGCGTGCGCGAATCCGTGGCGGTGTTGATCGTGTAATCGGTCTTCTTCCGGACCTTCGACTTCGGCATGGCTTCCTTCTACCAGGGTGCGGTTCACCTGCCAGGTTATCGGATGTACCAGCGCCACCCCACCCCGCTAGGCTGGACGGCGTGCGGATCCTCGTCGTCGACAACTATGACAGCTTCGTGTTCAACCTGGTCCAGTACCTCGGCCAGCTGGGCGTGGAGGCGGACGTGTGGCGCAACGACGATCCGCGACTGGACGATCCGGCCGCGGCGGCCGCGCGGTACGACGGCGTGCTGCTCAGCCCCGGCCCCGGCACCCCGCAGCGCGCGGGCCAGACGATGCCCATGGTCGCGGCGGCCCGCGACGCCGGCTCCCCGCTGCTCGGCGTGTGCCTCGGGCACCAGGCGATCGGCGCCGTCTTCGGCGCGACGGTCGACCGGGCGCCCGAGCTACTGCACGGCAAGACCTCGCTGGTGCACCACAACGGCCACGGTGTGCTCGCCGGCCTGCCCGACCCCTTCACCGCCACCCGCTACCACTCGCTGACCGTGCTCGAGCCCACGATCCCCGACGAGCTGGAGATCACCGGGCGCACCGATTCCGGCGTGGTGATGGCCTTCCGGCACCGCGAGCTGCCGATCCACGGCGTGCAGTTCCACCCCGAGTCGGTGCTCACGCAGGGCGGCCACCGCATGCTGGCGAACTGGCTGGCCGTGTGCGGCTACACCGTCGCCGAGGCGCGGGTCGCCGAGCTCGAGCAGGAGGTCGCCGCCGCGCTCGCCTGAGTGCCGCGGACCGTCGGGCGAGGGTGCCGGTGGGCCCGACCCCCGTCTAGGACCGACGGACGTGCAGGACGACCGACGATGACGAGTCCACCTGGGCGCCGACGTCCGGATCGGTGCGCCAGACCCGGCCCCGGTCGAACAGGCCCGACGGGGCGTCGACCACGACCGAGATGTTCTCCGACGAGAAGCCGGCCTGGATGAGCGCGGCGCGGGCCGCGTTCTGGTCCTG
This sequence comes from Tsukamurella hominis, assembly GCF_965137015.1. Taxonomy (NCBI): domain Bacteria; kingdom Bacillati; phylum Actinomycetota; class Actinomycetes; order Mycobacteriales; family Tsukamurellaceae; genus Tsukamurella; species Tsukamurella hominis. The sequence continues at coordinate 16,008 of NZ_CBCRZG010000019.1, forward strand.
GTTGATCACGTTCGGCATGGTGATCGGCTTCGCCTTCGCGACTTGGATCGTCACGGTGCTGCCCTTGTCGGCGGTCGACCCACCGGTCGGGTTCTGTCCCACGACCGTGCCCGCGGCGGCGGGGTTGTCGACCTGCTGGACCCGGACGTCGAAGCCGAGGCCCTTGAGGTTCGACGTGGCCTGCGAGACCTGCGTGCTCGTCACGTCCGGCACGCGCACCTGCTCCTTGCCGGAGCTCACGGTCAGCTGGATCGGGGTGCTCTGCTGCGTGTTGGTGCCGATCGCCGGGTTGGTGGAGATGACGTTGCCCTTGGCCACCGTCGGCGACGGATCGTTCTTGACGTCCTTGGCCACGGTGAAGCCCGCCTTCTCGAGGATGTCGCGGGCCTCCTTCTCGGGCTTGTTCCCGACATCGGGCACCGCGGCGATCTTCGGGCCGGTCGAGACCTGCAGGACCACCGTCGAGCCCTTGGCGGCGCTCGCGTTCGGTCCGGGCAGCGTCGAGATCACGTGCTCGGCGGGCACCGTGTTGTCGGGCATGCGCTGCACCTCGACGGTGAAGCCCAGCTTCTGCAGCGCCACCTGGGCGTCCGCGGCGGGCGCGCCGATCTGCGAGGTCACCGTGGCGGTCTGCTCGCCGCCGCGGCTGTTGAGCAGGTACCAGGTGGTGCCGCCGATGAGGACGAGCGCGATCACGGCCGCCGAGAGCAGCATGAGCAGCTTCGACCGGCCCCCGGCCTTGGCCGGAGTCGAGTGCCGGCGCCGCGCGGGCGCGTCCGCGGGGGCCGTCGTGTCGACGATGGCCGTGGGCGGGTCGTCGTCCGAGGGCTCCGTCCTGGCGGCGTTCGCGACCCCGGCAGCGCCCGCAGCGGCGGCGACGGGGGTCGTCGCGGCGCGGCGACGGGGCTTCACCGGCTCGGTGAGCAGCGCGTCGCGCTCCTCGTCCGAGAGCACCATCGGCGCCTCGGGCTTGCGGCCCGCGAGCACCCGGATCAGGTCCTGCCGCATCTCGCCGGCCGTCTGGTAGCGGTTCGCGGGGTTCTTCGACAGCGCCTTGAGCGTGATCGAGTCCAGCTCGGGCGGGATCGTGTCCAGGATCGACGACGGGGTCGGCGGATCCTCGCGCACGTGCTGGTAGGCCACCGAGACGGGCGAGTCGCCGGTGAACGGCGGCTGCCCCGTGAGCAGCTCGAAGAGCACGCAGCCGGCGGCGTAGACGTCGGAGCGGGCGTCGACGGAATCGCCGCGGGCCTGCTCCGGCGAGAGGTACTGCGCGGTGCCGATCACCGCGGCCGTCTGCGTCATCCCGGCCGAAGGGTCGCTCATCGCCCGCGCGATGCCGAAGTCCATCACCTTGATCTCGCCCGCGCGGGTGAGCATCACGTTGGCGGGCTTCATGTCGCGGTGCACGATGCCGTTGCGGTGGCTGAAGTCGAGCGCCGCGCAGACGTCGGCCATCCACGTCATCGCCGCCTGCGGGGCGATGGTCCCGTCGCGGCGCAGAACATCGCGCAGGGTCTCCCCGTCGACGTACTCCATCACGATGTACGGCAGCGGCCCGCCGCTGGTCTGCGCCTCGCCGGTGTCGTAGACCTGGACGATCGTCGGATGGTTCAGCGACGCCGCGTTCTGCGCCTCCCGCCGGAACCGCTCGTAGAAGCTCGGGTCACGGGCCAGGTCGGCGCGGAGGATCTTGATCGCGACGTCGCGCGACAGACGCGTGTCCCGGGCCAGGTGCACCTCGGACATGCCACCGAACCCGAGCGTCTCGCCCAGGTCGTAGCGGTCGTTGATGCGACGCGGCGGGGTAGTCATCTGCTTCGTCCGTTATCCGTCAGTTGTTGGGGCAGGGGAGAGGGATCCCGAAGATACCGGTGCACGGCGGCTTCGTGGTCGGCTCGCCTCCGGTGACCGGCGGGTCCGTGGTCGTGGTCGGCGGCGGGGTCGTCGTGGTCGGCGGCGGCGGGGTCGTCGTCGGCTTCGGCGGCGGTGGCGTGGTCGTCGGCTGCACCGTCGACGTCTCGGTCACCGTCCGCGGCGCCTCCGTCGTCGTCCGGGGCGGCACGGGCCGGGCCGGGGTGGAGGTCCCCGTCGGCGGGGGCGCGACGGTGCCCGTGTCGGTCACGCTCGTCGACGGCAGCGGCGTCTCGTTACCGGTGTCCCGGGTGATGAAGTAGCCGCCGATGATCGCCGCGGCCAGCAGCAGCAGCGCCACCGAGACCCCGAGGATCGTCTTCTGGGCCTTGGTCCAGCCCCCACCGTCCGAGTAGGTGGCGGGCGCCGCGGCCCGCGGCGTCGGGGTGGAGTTGCGGGAGACGGGCTGCGGGCCGGGGCGCGACGCCGGCGGCACGATCGCCGTGGCGGCGGTCTCCGGGACCCCGGTCGCGGCGGCGGCGGCCGCCGGGGCGGCGCCGGTCCAGCCGCGCGGCATCGGCGGGCGTTGCCCGGCCTTGACCGCGGCCACGGCGTCGGCGAACTCGCCGCCGTTCGCGTAGCGCTGCCGCGGGTCCTTGCCCAGGGTCAGCGTGATCAGCTCGCGCACCGGCGCCGGCAGGTCGCCGGGCAGCGGCTCCGGCTGGTCCCGGATGTGCTTCATCGCGACGGTGATGGCACCGTCGCCCGAGAACGGGCGCTTGCCCGCGAGGCATTCGTAGCCGACGACGCCGAGGGAGTAGACGTCGGAGGCGGCGGTGGCGTCCTCGCCGGAGGCCTGCTCCGGGGAGATGTACTGGGCGGTGCCCATGACCATGCCGGTCTTGGTGACGGGTGCGGCGTCGACTGCCTTGGCGATGCCGAAGTCGGTGATCTTCACCTGCCCGGTGGGGGTGATGAGGATGTTGCCGGGTTTGACGTCGCGGTGCACCAGGCCGGCGGTGTGGGCGACCTGGAGGGCGCGGCCGGTCTGCTCGAGCAGGTCGAGCGCCTGGGCCTGGCTCAGGTGCCCGAGGCGGCTGAGGACGGCGTTGAGGGGTTCGCCGTTGACGAGCTCCATGACGAGGTAGGCCAGGGGTGCGCCGCCGGCCTGGTCGGCGGTCTCGCCGTAGTCGTAGACGCCGGCGATGCCGGGGTGGTTGAGGGCGGCGGTGGTGCGGGCCTCGTTGCGGAAGCGGGCGAGGAACTCCTGGTCCTCGGAGAATTCGGCTTTGAGGACCTTGACGGCGACGCGGCGGTCGAGCCGCGTGTCCATCGCCTCCCAGACCTGACCCATGCCACCGGTGGCGATGAGCCGGAGGAGTTCGTAGCGGTCGGCGATCACCGATCCGGTCTGCAGACTCATCAGTTCCCCTGCCCGTTCACCGCGGCGCCTATCACCGCTCGTCCGATCGGCGCGGCGAGCGACCCACCGGTCGCCGCCTCGCCTTGATTTCCACCGTTCTCAATGATGACCGCCACCGCTACCTTCGGATCGTTCACCGGGCCGTACCCGATGTACCAGGCGTGCGGTGCCTCGCCGCCGCGCTGGCCCTGGGAGTGTTCCGCCGTGCCGGTCTTCGAGGCGATCTGGACCGGGCCGCCCGAGCCCTTCGTGTGCTGCTCCGACGCGATCATCAGCTCCCGCATCTGCGCCGCGACCTGCGGCGAGATCGCCTGGCCCAGCCGCTTCGGCGAGGTACCGCCGAAGGTGCTCAGGTCGGGCGCCTGGAAGGAGTCCACCAGGTAGGGCTGCATCCGGACGCCGCCGTTGGCCAGCGTCGCCGCGATCACCGCGTTCTGCAGCGGGGTCATCGCCACGTCGAGCTGGCCGATGGCCGACTGGCCCGTCTGGGCACCGTCGGACAGCGGACCGGTCACCGACTGCGCGACCCGCAGCGGGATGGGGTCGGGCGTCGAGTTGACGCCGAAGTTGTTCGCCATCGCCTTGATCGCCTCGCCTCCGTCCTGGATCTTCGTCGTGGCCAGATCCACGAACGCCGTGTTGCACGAGTACTGGAACGCCTGCAACAGGCTGACGGTACCGCCCGAGGATTCGGGACACGTCATCCCCGCGTAGTTCTGCAGCGTCGTGCCGCCGCCGCCCGGCAGGGTGATCTGCTTGTCGGCGGTGAGCCGGGTGTTCAGGTCGACGCCCTTGCCCTGCGCCAGCGCCGCGGCCGTGGTGATCACCTTGAAGGTCGAACCCGGCGGGTAGGTCCAGCCGGTCGCCCGGTTGTCCATCGGCTTGTCCGGGTCGTCCTTGAGCTGTTCCCACGTCTTGCTGACCGCGCTCGTGTCGTGCGAGGACAGCGGATTCGGGTCGTAGCTGGGGGTCGAGACCATCGCGAGGATCTTGCCCGTCGACGGTTCGATCGCCACCGCCGCGCCGTGGCACGGCCCGTTCGGGCCGCACGCCGTGGTCAGCTTCTCGTAGGCGATCCGCTGCATCGTCGGGTTGATCGTGGTGATCACGTTGCCGCCGCTCGGGTCGCGCCCGGACAGCAGGTCGACGACGCGCCGGCCGAACAGCCGGTCGTCGCTCCCGTTGAGGACCGACTCCTCGGCGTGCTCGAGGCCGCTGGAGCTGTAGATCATCGAGTAGTAGCCGGTGAGCGGCGCGTACGCGCGCGCCATGTTCTCCGGGTAGGTGCGCAGGTACTTGTACCGGTCGTCGGTCTTGATCGACTGGGCCATGACCTGCCCGCCGGCCAGGATGGAGCCGCGCTGGCGCGCGTACTCATCGAGGAGCACGCGCTCGTTGCGGCTGTCGGCGCGGAGGTCGTCGGCGCGGAAGACCTGCACCCAGGTGGCGTTGGCGAGCAACGCGACCACGAGCAGGACCACGACGAGGGAGATGCGGCGGATCGGTGCGTTCATACGCGCTTCACGATCTCGGTCGGCCGGTCGGGGACCGGCGCACCGGGCTTGCGGGCGACCTTGGGCTCGCGGGCCGCGTTGGAGATGCGTAGCAGCAGCGCGATGAGGGCGTAGTTCGTGAGCAGCGACGAGCCGCCGTAGCTCATGAACGGCGTGGTCAGGCCGGTCAGCGGGATCAGCTTGGTGACGCCGCCGACCACGACGAAGAGCTGGATCGCCATCGTCGAGGCCAGGCCGGCGGCCAGCAGCTTGCCGAAGCTGTCGCGCACCGTCAGGCTCGCGCGGAAGCCGCGGAAGATCAGCACCAGGAACAGCATGAGGACGGCGGCGAGACCGATGAGGCCCAGCTCCTCGCCGACCGCGGCCATGATGAAGTCGGTCGACGCGAAGGGCACCATCGTCGGCCGGCCGGAACCCAGGCCCGTGCCGGCCAGGCCGCCCGTGGCGAGGGAGAACAGGGCCTGCGCGGGCTGGTAGCCGATGGTCTCGTAGGCGGCGAACGGATCGCGCCACACCTCGACGCGCACGCGCAGGTGGGGGAAGAGCTGGTAGGCGGCGACGGCGCCGATCACGGCGAGGCTCAGGCCCACGACGATCCAGCCGATCCGCTCGGTGGCGATGTAGACCATCGCGAGGACGGTGAAGAAGATGAGCAGCGGCGTGCCGAGGTCGTTCGCGTAGCCGAGCACGCCCAGCGCCACGATCCAGACCAGCAGCAGCGGCGCCAGGTCGCGGGCGCGCGGCAGGTCGATGCCCAGGACGCGGCGGCCCGCGGAGGTGAACAGGTCGCGCTTGGACACCAGGAAGGCCGCGGTGAAGATGATGAGCAGGATCTTGCTGATCTCGCTCGGCTGAATGTTGAACAGCGGCGTCTTGATCCAGTTCTTCGAGCCGTTGATCTCCGACAGGCTGGACGGCAGCAGCGCCGGCAGCGCGAGGAAGACGACGCCCGCGAGGCCGATCGTGTACGCGTACTTCGACAGCGTCCGGTGATCGCGCAGCAGCGCCAGCACCGCGACCAGCACCGCGAGGCCCAGCAGGGTCCACAGGATCTGCTGGTTCGCCTCCTGCGTCTGCGTGACGCGGCCGCTCTCGGCGTGGGCGTTGCCCAGGTCGAGCCGGTGGATCAGCACCAGGCCGAGGCCGTTGAGCATCGCCACCACGGGCAGGATGATCGGGTCGGCGTACGGCGCGAACCGGCGCACCGCGTAGTGCGCGGCGCCGTACAGCACGACGAAGGCGACCACGTACTTCGCCAGGTCCAGGGTGACCCGTTGCTCCTGCGCCCACTCCACCAGCGCGAGCGAGGTCCCCGTCACCACCGTGGCGGCGCCGAGGAGGACCAGCTCGTAGGTCCGGGACCGTCGGTTCGGGTCGAGCGCGATGCCCGAACCGGGAGTGCTGACGCCCGACGTCACGAGGGGCCTCCGCGGCAGGGCCGCTCCGGCGTCGACGGCTGCGTGACGACCTTGGTGACGGGCGCCGGGGGCGGCGCGAGCGTCTCGCCGGCCGGCGGCGCCATCGTGGTCGACGGTGCCGGGACGTTCGGGTCCTGCGGGGCGGCGGGCGTCGGCGCCTCGATCTCCGTGGTGATCGCGCACCGCTCCATCAGGTTGTCGCGGTCGGTGAGGTTGCGGGCCTGCTCGCGGGCGTCGTCGAGCGAGCTCGCATAGGGCAGGCCGGCCAGGTTGGCGCGGCCGCGCGGCGTCAGGTCGTCGACGGTGAGCGGGGTGCAGCCCTGCGCGGCGCGGCCCTCGCCGGCGGTGTCCGCGATGCAGACGACCTCCTGCTGCGAGTTCAGCGCGCGGCCGAAGATCGAGACCTTGACGCCGTGCGAGATGGCGATGGTGCCCTTGTCGGTGGCCGCGACGAAGTAGCTCGAGTTGACCACGGACCGGGTGACGATCAGGCCGATGGCGCCGCCGACGAGCAGCACGAGCAGCACGCCGAGGGCGATCCACTTGCGGCGCGAGCCGGTCTCCGGCTCCTCCTCGACGTCCGTCGCCACGACGCGGCGGGGCGCCTTCTTCGGCGGGCGCAGCGCGGCCGCGCGGCCCGCAGCCGTGTTGGCCGGCGGGACGTAGTCCTCGTCGTCGTCGTTCGCGGCGCCGCCGACGATGGGGCGGCTCTGCCCGAAGCTGGTGTCCTCGACGCGGGCGACCACGACGGTGACGTTGTCGGGGCCGCCGGACTTGAGCGCGAGCTCGATGAGCCGGTCGGCGGCGGCGCTGACGTCCTCGGTCGCGAGCTCCAGGGTCTCGCCGATGGTCTCGTCGGAGACCACGTCGGACAGGCCGTCGGAGCAGAGCAGGTAGACGTCGCCGGCCTTGGCCTCGCGCAGCGTGAGCGTGGGCTCCACCTCGTGGCCGGTCAACGCCTTCATGATGAGCGAGCGCTGCGGGTGCGTGTGGGCCTGCTCCGCGGTGATCCGGCCCTCGTCGACGAGGGTCTGGACGAAGGTGTCGTCCTTGGTGATGCGGATGAGTTCGCCGTCGCGCCGCAGGTAGCCGCGGGAGTCGCCCACGTGGATCAGGCCCAGCTTGGAGCCGGCGAAGAGGATCGCGGTGAGGGTGGTGCCCATGCCGTCGAGCTCGGGGTCCTCGGCCACCTGCTCGGCGATGGTCTCGTTGCCGGCGACCATCGCCTCCTCGAGGGTGTCCAGCAGGTCGCCGCCGGGCTCGTCGTCGTCGAGCGGGGCGAGCGCGTTGATCATCAGCTGCGAGGCGACCTCGCCGGCCGCGTGGCCGCCCATGCCGTCGGCCAGCGCCAGCAGGCGTGCCCCGGCGTACACGGAGTCCTCGTTGTTGCTGCGGACGAGGCCCCGGTCGGAGCGGGCGGCGTATCGAAGGACGAGGCTCACGGGCGCAACTCGATCACTGTCTTGCCCACGCGCACCGGGGTGCCCAGCGGGACGCGGGTGGGAGTGGTGACCTTGTTGCGGGCCAAGTAGGTGCCGTTGGTGGAGCCGAGGTCCTCGACGTACCAGTCGTCACCGTCGCGGGAGAGGCGCGCGTGCCTGGTCGACGCGTAGTCGTCGTTGAGCACCAGGGTGGAGTCGTCGGCGCGGCCGATGAGCACCGGCTGCTGGCCGAGGGTGATGCGGGTGTTGGCGAGGGGGCCGTGGGTGACCACGAGGTACTTCGCGACCTTGCTGGTGCGGGAGAACAGGGCCCGACGAGGCGCCTTGGCCTCCTTCTGGCGGGGGCGCAGCCCCGACGCCAGCCGTGCGTCGGACCGCAGCGCGCTGATGACCAGCCAGATGCACAGCCACAACAACAGGAGGAAACCCGCCCGGGTCAACTGCAACACGAGTCCCTGCACGGTGTCTCCCTCCTGGTCGTATCCGACGCACACTCGTCCAGCGCCCGCCGTGCGGGCGCTGGCGTACGGGTCTGCTTCCGCGTGCCCCGCCGTGAAATCTACTGGAAGCGGACCACGATGTCGGAGTGGCCGACGCGGATGCGGTCGCCGTCGGCGAGCTCCCAGTTGGAGACGGGCACGTCGTTGACCGAGGTGCCGTTGGTGGAGCCGAGGTCGTTGAGGACGGCCGCGTAGCCGTCCCAACGGATCTCCACGTGCCGGCGCGAGACGCCCGTGTCGGGGAGACGGAACTGGGCGTCCTGGCCGCGACCGATCACGTTCGTGCCCTCACGCAGGGCGAAGGTGCGGTTGGAGCCGTCCTCCAGGTACAGGGTGACCGCCTGCGGCTGCGCGTAACCGCCCTGCGGCTGCTGGTAGCCCTGGTCGTAGCCNNNCTG
>NZ_CBCRZG010000019.1:24581-81729 GCF_965137015.1 Tsukamurella hominis
GCTGGNCGTAGCCCTGGTCGTACNCNNNCTGCTGGCCGTAGCCCTGGTCGTAGGCNGGCTGCTGGTAGTTCTGCTGGCCGTAGTTCTGGTCGTANNCGGNNNGCTGCTGGTANCCGNCCTGGTCGTAACCCTGCTGGTCGTACCCCTGCTGCTGGTAGCCCTGGTCGTAGGCCGGCTGCTGGTAGTTCTGCTGGCCGTAGTTCTGGTCGTAACCGGGCTGCTGCTGACCGTAGTTCTGGTCGTACCCCGGCTGTTGCTGCTGCTGGTAGCCGCCCTGGTCGTACTGGCCGCCGTGCCGTCCCTGGTCGTATCCGGGATTGTTGCTCATCGAATCGGCTCCTGATTCTGCAGGTGGTCGCTGGGGTACAAGGTTCTGGGGGACTGCATCCGGATCCACGGTGCCGCGGGCCCGGAACTGGCCCGTGTGCAGGCCTGGTGACTGCTCGAAGTGCACGACCACGTCACCATAAGTCTGCCAGCCGTTGTCATGGATGTATTCGTCGAGGTGCTTCGAGAACGCACGAATCGCGAGCTCGCGGTCCGCCTCGAAGGTCTCCTGATCGGTGGGGGAGACGGCGATGACGTACTTGTTGGGTACCAGGTACGCCCCGTCTCCGAGGGTTTGCAGCTGATCCTCAGCCTCGCGTTGGAGAGCGGCCTCCACTTCCTGGGGGACCACCTTGCCGCCGAAGACGCGGGCGAAGCCGTCGCCCACCGCGCCCTCGAGCTTGCGCTCGAACCGCTGCAGGATTCCCATGGAACGACTTCCCCCTTCCTCAGCGTGTCGTGATGCATGTACTGACCAATGATGATAGCCGCGATCGGGGCACGGCGAAGTCAGCGTAACCCCATTGGTCCCAACTGCCCCTTTGGTAGCACGTACGACGGTGGCCCGGCAAGGCGTGAGCCCCAGGTCGCGGTCCGATTTCGCGCCGCTCGTCGTGTCGTGTTAATCTTCTCCGGTCGCTCGGGCGAGTGGCGGAATGGCAGACGCGCTGGCTTCAGGTGCCAGTGTCCTTCGGGACGTGGGGGTTCAAGTCCCCCTTCGCCCACCACACGAAGAACCCCGGGTCACGAGAACGTGATCCGGGGTTCTTTCGTCGCGCCACCGGCGGTCGACGGTGCCGCCACCGGCGCCCGCGGATCGGCCGGCAAGCACGGCTTTGGCCCGTGACAAGCCCGGGTCGGCACGATCGACGCATGCCCGACGCAACCGGATCGTCGCCGGCGTGCTCCGAACCGCGCAGGCGGCCATCGTGCGCCGCGGTCCTGCGACCCGCCCGCCGTGCCCGTGCCCGTGCCCGTGCCCGTCGGCTCGCGTCGGTGGTCGTCGTCGGACTGCTCTGCCTGAGTGGGTGCGGGAGGGTGGCCGATCCGCCCGCCGCCCCGAGTAGTACGTCGAGCCGTCCCCAGAGCGCTACGCCCGTGTCCGACGACTGCCTGCGCAAGCAGTCCCGCTCCGCCGACGACGGTTGGAGGACCGCACGCGGCTTCCGTGCCGTTCCCGGACCCCTGCCCGCGCCCGGCGCCGGCGAGGTGGGCGACGTGTCGGTGCCGGCCGGGAGGGTCGTCACGAACGAGGCGGGCGACGCCGTCGCCTGGATCGGGAGCGAGGTCCTGGGCGCGGACCGTCTCACCGGCCTGATCCGGGATCTGGCAGCCGCCTACACCCGGACCGGGCTGTGGCCGCTCGCCGTTCCGGAAGCCGGGTGGAACGGTCTCGATGCTCCGTGGTCGTCGACGGGCCCGAAGCGACCGATCGCAGTCGTCCCGGACGCCCTGACCGTGTTCCATCGCCTGTGCCGGGAGAACTCGATCTACAACGACCCCGACTACGATCCGCCCGCGCCGCCGGTGACCGCCCTGGCGCCGGCCCAGCCGGGACCCGGCCCGACGCCGGACCGACTGACCATGACCGAGCGGGGGAGGCTTCTCCTGGTCCCCGTCGCGCGGCCGGCCGATGTGCCCGCGGCGATCGGCTGGTGGGGCGCGACGAACGCACAGCTCACGGGCGGGGACGTCACCGCGATCCTGCGGTCCTGGGAGGACCGGTTCGGCGCCACGCTGGTGTCCCTCGGCTTCGACACCATGGTGCTCCAGGTCGCGCGCCGTCCGACGGGCGCCGAACAACGGAAGGTCGTCGTGGCCGAGCACTTCGCGTTCTGCATCGACAACTCCGAGGGATTCACCCTCGAGGACCACAGCCGGGCCCTGGCGGGCGCGGACCGCTGGGCGTTCTGGTGGGACTGACCCAGCAGAAGGGATCTGTGGACGCGGCACGGTTCGGGCTCGAGGCCGCTCGCGCGGCCGTCCACGCCCGACGGGGCCGCCGCCGCCCGTGATCTCGCTGCGCGCCGCGGCCGCGGGAGAACCGCACATCGGGCGCGGTCGACGGCGTTAGATTGCGATCACCAGTACCGTGCCGGCTTCGGCCGGAAGGCAGGTGGAGGAGAGTCCCATGCCGTTCTCGTACACGTTCGACGACATCGTCGATCGCCCCGTGGCCGTCTTCGGCGCGGGCACCCTCGGCCGACGGATCGCCATGATGCTCGCCTCGCGCGGTGGGCTGGTGCGCATCTACAGCCGCAGCGCGGAGACGGCCGCGGACGCGGTGCGCTACGTCGAGGAGACGCTTCCGGGCGTACTCGCCGCGCGCGGATCGGGAGCCGTCGGCACCGTCGTGCCGGTCGACGACGTCGCCGCGGCGCTCGATGACGCCTGGCTCGCGATCGAATCCGTGCCCGAGCGGCTCGACGTGAAGAAGGCCATGTGGTCGGCGATCGACGCGGCCGCCGGCCCGGACACGATCTTCGCCACCAACTCGTCGTCGTATCCTTCGCGACTGATGGCCGACGCGGTCGGGGACCCCGCCAGACTGTGCAACCTGCACTTCTACATGCCGCCCGCGGCCAACGCCGCGGACATCATGTCCGACGGCCGGACGGATCCGGAGGTCCTGGCGACCCTGCGACGGGTGCTGCCCGAGTTCGACATCCACCCGTTCGAGGCGCACCGGGAGTCCACCGGCTTCATCTTCAACCGGGTGTGGGCGGCGATCAAGCGCGAGTCCCTGGCCGTCGTCGCAGAGGGGGTCGCGGAACCGAGCTCGGTCGACGCCATGTTCCGGCTCAACCTGGGCGCGCCGATCGGCCCGTTCCAGATGATGGACGCCGTCGGTCTCGACGTCGTCCTCGACATCGAGGAGCACTACGCGCAGCAGAACCCGAACCTGCCGACGGGGCCGCGGGAGCTGCTCCGCACGTACGTCGAGGCCGGCAGACTCGGCATGAAGACCGGCGAGGGTTTCTACGACCACCGCGGGACGCAGGCCTGAATCCGGACCTCGACCACGGCGGGGAGCCTCGGGGACGGAGGGGAAGTCGCTGCCGAACAGGATCCGGGCCGTCCCATCCACGGGGGCGTCGGCTCCGAATGACCGGTGACCATGTTTCCGATCAGGAGGCGCTCACCGTATGGACACGACGGCCCGCCAAGGTAGACCACCCCGCATGAGCCGGGACAAGATCGTCGCGACGGCGATCGAGATCCTCACGCACGACGGGTACGCGAACTTCTCCATGCGCCGGCTCGCGGCCCGGCTCGGCTCGAGCCCGATGGGCATCTACTACTACTTCGACTCGAAGGACGAGCTCCTCGACTTCCTGTTCAACCGGCACGGCAGCGTGGCCGATCACCGGCGCGATCGCCCGTCGGACGATCCCTTCGACCGGGTCGTACAGGCGTCGGTGGCGGTGGTGCGCTTCCTCGAGGCCCGGCCCTGGGCGCTCGCGGGGATCCTGGACGGATACATCGGGGTGGAGGAGTTCACCCGGGTCCATCTCCGCGACCTGGCCGACGGCGTGCGCGGCCTCGGTTTCGACGAAGAGGACGCAGCGGAGACCGTGCGCGGAATCTGGCGGATCGCGATCGGCGAGGCCGTGGTCGGCGCGGCGTCGACGAAGCCGGTGGGCTCGCACGTCCCATGCGCGGAGACGATCGAGAGCTACCTGGTGGGGCGGCTCGGCCGCGTGCGGCTGTCCGACCGGATCGATGTGTCTGTCCGGAGCGGCTCATGACAGCCCCGGCGAGCCGGCCGGAAACCGCGCGCCCCGAGGGTTGGGAGCTCTGGTTCGGCGACGCCTACGAGATCGGTGCCGAGGCGGTGCGCGGCTTCGCCCGCGCGGTGCGCGACCCCCACGTGCCCTACGGCGCCCGGGGAGTACTGCCCGCCGACACCCCGGTACCCGTCGCCCTCCTCGCGGCGCCGATGTTCGACGCCGCGGCCGCGCTGGTCAGCCGCGCGATCCCGAACTGCAACCTCTCCCGGATCGTGCACGCGGCGCAGCAGTTCACGGTGCTCCGGCCGCTGCGCATAGGGCAGCGCCTCGGGTTCGGGGCGCGGCTCACGTCGCACGTCGTCAAGGCGGGCGTCGACATCCTCGTCATCGACGTGACCGCCTACGCCGACGGATCGCCGCACCTCGCCGCGGTGATCACCCTCGCGCACTCGGGTTCCGCGGCACCCGAGGTCGATCTCGACGCGGTGGCCGACCTGATCATGCTCACCGGAACCGGCCCGTCCGACAGCGACGCCTACACGGCAGGAGCCGACTGACGGGGCCGCTGCGCGCGTGCCGATGGTGGGCAGCGCCCGGCTCGGATCATCCCCGCGGCGCGAGATGCCTTCCGGTGGAAACGATCGCGGCGCGGGTGAAGGCCCGCATCGACGTCGCGCGGGCGGCCAGGATGTCCGCGGCGTGGTACATCCCCGGCTCCACGAGGAGCTCCACCGGCACCCCGGCCGCCTCCAGCCGGCGCGCGTAGTCGACGTCCTCGTCGTGGAAGAGGTCCAAGTCGCCGACGCCGATCCACGCGGGCGGCAGGCCGGCGAGGTCGGTGCGGCGCGCGGGCGCCGCGTAGGCGGGCACCTCCCGCTCGGCGTGCCCGTCGCCGAGGTAGGCGTCCCAGGCGAAGGCGTTGGAGCGCCGCGTCCACACGAGCGCGCCGCGGCGATCGGCCGGGCGGGTCGGGGTGCGGTCGTCGAGCATCGGGTAGACCAGCAGCTGGAAGGCCACGGGCAGGCCCTCGTCGACGGCGCGCTGCACCACACCCGCGGCGAGTCCGCCGCCCGCGCTGGCCCCGCCGACGCCGATCCGCGCGGCATCGATCCCGCGCTCGGCGGCACCGTCGTGCAGCCACCGCAGCGCCGCGTAGCAGTCGTCGTGCCCGGCGGGGAACGGGTGCTCGGGCGCCAGCCGGTACCGCGTGCTCACCACGATCGCGCCGGTGTCCCGCGCCATCCGCACGCACCGCTGGTGGTCGATCTCGGGCGCGCCGATGATCGTGCCGCCGCCGTGGATCCACAGCAGCGCACCGCCGTTCGGCACTGCGGGCGTGTAGACGTACACGTCCTGCCCACCGTCGACGTCGTGCCGCGTGACGGTGACGCCGCCCCGCGTCGGCATGCCCGACGGTCCGCGCGCCGCCCGGACCGCCTTCAGCGAGACGGGCCCGATCGAGGGGATCATCGCGGCGGCGGGGTGCCGCAGCCCGGGCGCCACGCCGCGCAGGGCGCGGATGCGTCCCGCGGCCGATCCCGCGGCGGTGCCCGCAGCGCCCAGCACGGGCAGGAGCATCCATCGAGCCTTCATCGTCGCCTCCGTCGTCCACGCGGGCCCGGTTGCGTGCGCACAAGCCGGACAGCCCCATCGATCATCGCGCATTCCGGCGCCGCTCACGGGGAGTCGGCGGGACGCGGCAGGACGACGGCGCCGCCCCTGACGGGAGTGGAGGCGATCCCCGGACGGAACAGGAATCGCAGCGCGGACACGCGACGCTTGGGGCCAGGCAATCACGGCCCTGGCGCGGGCGCAAGGCCCGGCGCCCTGACCTGCGTAATCGCAGCGTGTGCGGAACGTCGGTGGGCGGTGATGTCCGAATTCGGACGGAATTCGGGGATTTCGCGTCACCGCTGGTGCACGAGGTTCCGCCACGGCGTGGAGTGTGCTTATCTTCTCCTCGAAGATCGCGCACAAGATCGCCACCAGCGACTGGTAGCTGCACGATCGATATTCCGTCGAGCAACCGGCGGGGAGTACCGCGGACCGTCGGACCCGGGACCGCACCCGGGCCGAGCAGCCCCCACGGAAGGCACGATCGCCATGCGCAGGTCGAAGACCGAGACCGTCACCCCCGAGTCCGAGGCCGCGTCGGGCGCGCCCGCGAGTGCCGCCGCGACCGACGGCCCCACGCCCGAGGTCGGTACGGAGGTCGTCGCGTTCGCCGGCTCGGACCGCGAGTCCGCGGGTCGGATCGTCGACGACTTCGGCGATTTCACCCCCGTTGCCACGGAGTACGACGGGGAGCGCATCGCCGAGCCCGCCCGACGGTGGGCCGTCCTCACGACCACCGGTGACCTGCTCTTCGCCGACTCCGCCGACCTCACCGTCACGCCCGCGACGAAGTGATAGAAATCGGCGCTTGACATATCACTGAGGGCGCACCAGACTTCGGATCAGTTCCTACATCGTTGTACGAATCGTTCCGACAGGGCTGGAGTCGAGCATGGTGTCCCTCAGCAACAGGGCCGGCAAGAACGCGGCCTCGGCCGAACCGGTCGGCGTGGAGATCCACGCTCGCAACGTCGAATTCGACTGGGAGAACGTCCCGCTGGAATGGATCCCGGGCGAACCCGTGGCGAGCGACATCGTCAGCAGCATCCTGCACGCCATCCTCCCCGAGGGCGAGCGCTGGTTCTGCGAGGTCTACACCGAGGCCCTGCCGTACGTGAAGGACGAGGACCTGGCGCGGACGATGCGCGGCTTCATCGGCCAGGAGGCGATGCACGCCGAGTCGCACGACCGGGCCCTCGCGGAGTACCTGCAGCGCTGCGGCATCGACACCGCGCCGCTCGCGCGGCAGGCCGAGTACATCTTCCGCAAGATCCTCGCCCCGCGCCGCTACAGCTCGGAGCGCGCCCGGTACAACGACATGGTGCAGCGGCTCTGGCTCATCGCCGGGATCGAGCACTACACCGCGATCCTGGGCGTCTTCGCGCTCAACAACACCTGGGACGAGTACGACGTGAACCCCGTGATGGCCGACATCTGTCGCTGGCACGGCGCCGAGGAGGTCGAGCACCGGTCCGTCGCCCACGACGTGGCGAACTACTTCGACCCCGGCTACCTGCACCGCGTGCGGGCGATGCTCACCGTCGTCTTCTTCCTGGGGCTCACCCTGCACCGCTCGTCGGGCTACATGCTGCGCACGGACCCGCACTTCAGCTACTCCTACCCGCGGCTGTGGTGGGAGTACCTCAAGGCCTCGCACAAGGGGCTGCTGCCCAAGATCCGCAGCGTCATCAAGTTCACGCTCGTCTACTTCAAGCCGAGCTTCGATCCCGCCTCGATCGGGTCGACCGCCCAGGCCGTCGCGTACCTCGCCACCTCGCCCGCCGCCCGCGCCGCGGAGTCCTGACCCGCGCCCGACGGCACCGTCGGAGCCGTTGTGCCCGCGCACCGTCGGACCCGCGCGGGAGGGGGACGCAGAACATGGCGCGCGCCGCCCGTTTCGTCCAGACTGTGAGGGTTCACCGCCCCCATCGAGAGGACCACGACAGAGCATGATCAGCACCCGCATCACGGAGATGTTCGGCATCGACCACCCGGTGGTCTGCGGCGGCATGACGGGGCTGGGCACCGCCCCGCTCATCTCGGCCGTCGCCAACGCCGGCGCGCTGGGCTTCCTCACCGCGCTGACCCAGCCGAGCCCCGAGGCGCTGGCCGCGGAGATCAAGCGCACCCAGGACCTGACGGACAAGCCCTTCGGCGTGAACCTGACGATCCTGCCCACGATCAACCCCGTGCCCTACGACGAGTACCGCGCGGTCATCGTCGAGTCGGGCATCAAGATCGTCGAGACCGCGGGGTCGAGCCCCGCGCCGCACCTGCCCGACTTCCAGGCCGCCGGCGTCAAGGTGATCCACAAGGCCACCAGCGTGCGCCACGCCCTCTCCGCGGAGCGCAAGGGCGTCGACGTGATCAGCATCGACGGCTTCGAATGCGCCGGTCACCCGGGCGAGGACGACGTGCCCGGCCTCGTCCTCATCCCGGCCGCCGTGCGGCAGTTGACGATTCCCGTCATCGCGTCCGGCGGTATCGCGACCGGTAGCGGTCTCGCCGCGGCGCTGGCCCTCGGTGCCGACGCCGTGAACATGGGCACCCGCTTCATGGCGACGGTCGAGGCGCCGATCCACGAGAACGTCAAGAATCAGATCGTCGCGAACTCCGAGCGCGACACCGTGCTCGTCTTCCGCAACTTCCACAACACCGCCCGCGTCGTCCGGAACACGGTCTCCGAGCAGATCGTCGAGATCGGGGAGCGCCCCGGCGCGACGTTCGACGACGTCGCCGAGCTCGCGTCGGGCGCGCGGGGCCGCGCCAACGTCCTCACCGAGGGCCGGATGGAGGACGGGATGTGGTGGGCCGGTCAGGCGCAGGGCCTCGTCGAGGAGGTCGACACCGTCGCCGCCGTCGTCGACAAGGTCGTCGCCGGCGCCGAGGAGATCATGACCCGGCGCCTGCCGGGCCTCGTCCGCGACTGACGGACCACCGCGCCCGACGGGGCCGCGCCGCGGTCCTTGTCGGGGTGGGGGCGGCGTCGGCCGGCGCCGCCGTCGCGTCGGGGGGAGTGCGTTCGGATTCTCGGCGCAGGCTGTACGCGATGCCCGCGAAGGCCACGAAGAGCCAGGTCATATACCAGATCTGGATGAATCCGGCCGTGTCGAGGATCAGGGAGATGACCATGATCGCGGCGATGGACCCCGCAATGCCGCCGCCGAGCTCGGCGATGGACTGGTCCTTCGCCGCCGACGCGCGCAGTGCAAGCACGAGGGCGGTGAGCAGCGCGGCGACGAACGTCGCGAACCCGATGAAGCCCGCCTCCATGAGGCGGGAGATGTACTGGTTGTCGAGGACGGGCTGCTTGAGCGCCGGGTACGCACCGACGCCCTGCCCGAGCCACGGATGCTCCCAGAAGTGTTCCTGCGCGTAGTCGATACCGCGCTGCCGGGAATGGATCGAGTCGTCACCGAGTGCTCCGGCGAACACCGTGAACATCGAGGAGACGAACTTGAGCTGGAACAGCAGGCCCAGGCCGATGGCGGCCCCGCCCGCCACCACGCCGGCGGCGACGCGGGTGATCGGCCAGCGCCAGCACATCACGACGAGGGCGGCCATCGAACCGACGACCGCGGACCGGGACAGCGTGACGAGCGCCCCGCCGACCAGGATCGCCGCACAGCCCATCCAGAGCCAGAAGGTCGCGATGCGCCGTGCGCGGGCGTCGACGGCCAGCGCCAGCGCCAGTGGTGTCATGACAGTGAGCACGGCGCTGAGCTCGAGAGGATGGCCGGCACTGCCCTGTGGGCGGGCCACGCCCTCACGCATGAGGTTCGTGACGATCTGGTAGTCACGGAAGTTGAGTCCAGGCAAGGTGAAATAGGCCGCGAGGGCGACGCCGGTGCCCACCTTGACGAGGCCGAACGAGGCCGACAGCGTCGCGCCGAGGACGAGCCCGCCGAGCACGATGCGGAGGCCGCCGACGGATCGGATCACCGTGAGCAGGAACAGCACCGTGCCGAGGAGATACAGGTCGCCCAGGATGTAGCGGTCGAGCGCGATCTGGGCGACGTGCGGCACGCCGCGCATCATGCTGGCGCCGAAGGACAGGAACGAGGTGGTCACGTACAGCAGCACCGCGACGAGCGTGATCCGCTCGCGGATCGGGCCCGAGAACCCCGTGATGTTCAGGCATACCCACGTGATGCCGGCGCCGGCGAACATCGTCTGCGCCACGCTCAATCCGAACGTTCCGGGCACGGTGAAGGTCTGCTGCATCCCGAGGAGGAAGAAGCAGGCGGTGCCGACGAACAGCGCGAAGGCGAGGTCGGGCGGCTTCTCGTGCGTCCGGTCGGGCTTCCGCACCGCCGACCGCGCGTCCGCCGCCGACGGCGCGTCCGCCGCCGACGGCGCGGAGCGGTCGGTGACGAGCGTCATCGCGCGCTCTGCACCCGCGGGAGCTCGAGATCATCGTCCTCGGTGTCGTCGGCTGCCGACGTGGCACCTGCGGATGTGGCCGCCGTCCGCGGATCCTGGACCTCGCTGGACGCGGCGCCCGGGGCCGGGGTCGCGGTGTCGTCGAGCTCGGGCAGCGGGATCTCGCCGTCCTCCGAGACCTCTTCGACGCGGTCGCGCCACCGGGTCATCGCACGCCGAGCGGCGTCGCCGGGCGGCCGGATCGGGATCGCAGCGGGCACCGTGCGCGACGGTGCGTCGCCCACCTCGGGTGCCACCGGGACGATGCCCGAGAGGACGGACGATTCCGCGGCCGGAGCTTCGGCCTCCACCGGGGTCTGCGTGGTCGGCGCGTCCGCGGCTGCAGCGCCGGGCGTGCTCGCGACGGCCTTCGCACGCCGGTTCCGGAGGGCTTCCAGCACGGCTGCGACGACGAGGCTCAGCGCCAGCATCGCGAGGGCGGAGCCCATCGCAAGGCCCAGGGCCGCGCGCATCGGGTTGCCGCCGACCTCGGTGCCGGAGGTGGGCGCCACGGGGACGCGCAGGTCGGCGAAGGTGTTGCCGACGACGCCCGCATCGACCTGCATCCGCTTGAACTCGGCGCGCCAGAATTCGATGAGCGCCTTCGCGCCGTCCTCGGCCTGCCGGGCCTCCGGCGCGGACACGGTGAAGGTGATGAGCGGGGAGATCTGCTTGGGATTGCCGTCGCCCACCGAGGCGATCATGGTGACGTCCGGGGACGCGCCGACCTTCTCGAGTGCTGCACGGCCGCGGGGGCCCTGCGCAACGACGGTGAGCACCTGCGCGACCTGGGCCGCCCCGTATCCCAGGTCGGTGAACGGGTTGTCCTTGGCGTTGGTACTGCCGGCACCGGGCGGAATCACCAGGACCGCGGCGGTGCTCTCGAAGTGGGAAGTGGTCGACTTCCACCCGATCGCCCCGCCGGCGATTCCGGCGACGATCACCAGAGCGATGATCACCGGTTTGGTCAGTGCCCAGCGCAGGAAGCCGGCGACGTTCATGGCAGAGGATCCCCTAGCGCAGTTGCAATTGCATTGTTATGAACGTTGACTGTACTACGCGGATTCACCGAAACGCACATCGTGTGCGACGGTCTGCTCACACCTCATCGCCGTCGGAGCCGCGCGCCGATGCCATCAGGGTCCGCAGGCGGATCGGGCCGACGAGTGCGCTGGTGGCCAAGTACGCGACCGCGGAGGCGGTGAGCGGGATCAGCACGAACTCGTGCCGCAGCACGATCGCGACGCCGGTGGCCACTGCGAGCGGCACGGTCAGGCGCAGCAGGTAACCCCAGGGCGGCTGGAAGGGCGCGCGCGTGCGCAGGCGCCAGCCGGCCACGACCATCCCGATCACCTCGCTGGCGATGAGCGCCACAGCGGCCCCGACCGCACCGAACTGCGGGATCAGGATCACGTTCAGCACGATGTTGCCGATCAGGTTGATCACGTTCAGGCGCAGGAGGAAGACCTGGTCGTGCGCCGCGAAGAGCCCCTGGCTCAGGACCGCGGTGACGAAGGTGACGGCGAGCGCGATGAACAGCAGCGCGAGCGTCCGGCCGCCCGCGGTGACGAATTCCTGGGTCGCGAGCAGGCCGATCAGGCTGGGCGAGAGGACGAGTCCCACCACCGCGATCGGCGCGCCCACGAAGATCAACGCCTCCGCGCTGCGCTGGACGAACCTGGCGAACCGGGCTTTGTCCGTGGCGAACAGGTTCGTCATCGTGGAGAGCGAGGACGCCAGGAAGACGGCGGAGATCATCGTGCCGTTCGACGTGATCTGGTACGCCAGGCCGTACGCACCGGTCTGCGCCGGGGTGCTGAGCACACTGAGCAGGAAGGCGTCGGCGCGCCAGTACAGGGCGGCCACGATGAGCACACCCGTCTGGGGGAGGCTCTCGCGGACGAGGTCCCAGCTCTGCCGGACCGAGAAGATCGGGCGGACCCCCACGGCGCGGTGCGCGACGAAGCCCTGGACCAGCAGCATCACCAGCGGTGGGATCAGCTGCACGGCGGCGAACCACACCAGGTCGGCGTCGATCCGCACCAGCACGATGGTCCCGATCAGCGAGAGCGCACGTCCGCCGACGTCGGACGCCGCGACCGCGCCGAACCGCACGTCGGTCATGAACAGCGGCTGGAAACAGGAGGCGAGTGTCGTCAGCGCGAGGCCGCCGGCGATGATCGCGATCATCATCGGGACCTCGGCGGTGTCCCGGTAGATGAGCCATCCGGTCACGATGGCTGCGGCCGATAACGGCACGCAGTAGGCGAGCGACAATCCGACGTTCACGCGGATGAGGTGCTGCAGGTCGCCGGTGCCGGAGGTGACGCGGCGGACCACGACGGCGCCGATGCCGAGCTCGGTGAGGCTGGTCCACAGGCCGATGAAGACGATCGCCGCCGTCAGATGCCCGTAGGAGACCAGGCCGAGGTGGGTCGTGGTGATCGCCATCGTCGCGAGCGAGGCGACGAGGCCGACCACGCGGGCCCCCATTTGCATGCCGAACGCTTTGGCGATCCGTGCCGGAGTTGCGCGCCCCCGCTTGGTATCCGTTTGCGACTCGATACTGTCATTCTCGGACGGTGTCGGGGCGTGGGTCCCCGAGGACGAGGGAGCCGTCGGTTCGAAGGGGTGATTCTGTGCGGGTGACGGTGCCTCTTGCCGGGGGATTGACGGCTCCGGCATGGGCTCGCCGGCATGCGGCGGGCGAGGTTCCTGATCGGTCACCGTACGGCCTCCATCGGCTCGAGGACCACGGCATGCGCGTCGAGTTCGCCTCGGCGCGGGCCGCCGACGGCGTCCGCGGGAGGGTCGAGCAGCGCATTGCGCAGTCGGTGCGGCACCGCACCGGCGGATACGAGTTCGTCGAGCGGGCGCTGGGTGCGGGGGCGCGGGGGAGCGACGCGATCCTCTCCTACGACGAACGCACGGGCGTTCCCGCGCTGCTGACCGGCAGGACGCCGGTCGCCGCGGGCATCGGCTGGTTGACCACTCGCGCAGGCTCCGGCCGCGTGCACCGCGACCTGGCCGGGCTGGCGCTTCCGCGCGCCGGCGCGGTCTGGGCCCAATGCTCCGCCGTGCTCCCGGTGCTCCAGCGGGAGTGGGGACTGGCCGCTTCCCGAACGCACTTCATCCCCCTGGGAATCGATACCGAATTCTATGTCGAGCAACCGATTCCGGAGACGTCGGACCTCGTTGTGAGCGCCGGCGAGGACCGCTTCCGGGACCACGCGACGCTGATCCGCGCGATGGCGCAGGTTCGTGCGCGGCGTCCGGAAACTCATCTCGAGCTGGCCTCCGGTCTGCCCTTCGATGCGCCGGAGGGCCTGGTCACGGTGCACACGGAGCGGTTGGACGGACGGATCCGTGACCTCTACACCCGAGCTTCCCTGGTTGCGATTGCACTTCATCGTACAGTCACCGGGTCCGGGCTGACGGTCGTGCTCGAGGCGATGGCCAGCGGCCGCCCGGTCGTGGTCACGAACAATCCGGGGGTGGAAGACTACGTGGAGCACGGCGTGACCGGCCTGCTCGTGCCGCCGGAGGACCCCGAGGCCATGGCCGCGGCCATCGGAGAGCTGCTCGCGGACGACGAAGCGCGCATCGCCATGGGCCGGGCTGCGGCGTCCCGGGCGCGGGAGCGATTCACGACGGAGGTCATGGCCGCGCACCTGGCCGACATGCTGACGGGGATGTGACGAGCGCCGGCCCCGGGTGAACCCCTGGGCGCGTTCCCGATGCGCCCGTCGGCCGATCGTCCTCTTCACGGGTCGTCCCTTCACCGTCGCGCCGTGACCGCTTGTGCAATGTCGAATCGTGCCACGCTGTCATTACGTATAGTATGTCGAAGCTGAAAGGCCCGATTACGTGAGAGGGGATGTTCGTGCCGAGCGAGCTCGACCGTGCTTATCTCCCCGGCGGTGTCCGCACCGCCCCGCCGCCCGCCGCAGCCGGCGTGCATCCGCTCGCGGTGCTCATCGTGGCGTACCGCAACCCGGGGGACCTGCGCGCGTGTCTCGCGTCGGTGGCGGAGCACCTGCCCGACGCACGGACGTTGATCTGGGACAACTCGGGAGCGGACTGGCCGGGAATGGCGGAGGTCCGGGCGGATCACCCCGATGTCGCGTGGAACGGCGACGGAGCCAACGCAGGTTTCGCAGCCGCGGTGAATCGCCTCGCCGCGCGTGTGCCCGATGCCGATCTGCTGTTGCTCAATCCGGATGCGGTGGTGCGCGGTGACCTCGCCGCCACGCGGGCCGCGCTGCGCACGCCGGGCGTCGCGGCAGCGGCGCCAAGAATTTATGATCCTGCACACAGTGGCGGTGCCGGACGGGACTGGGACGTCGCGCATAGGCGACGGGGCCCGGTCCGCGCGTTGGTGTCCTACGCCGGGTACGCGCCGGCGTTGCGCGGCACCCCGTTCTCGGACCTGTACGCGGATGCCCCCGATGTCGTCGAGGGCTACCTGACCGGCGCGTGCCTCGCGATTCAGCGCGATGCGTGGGACTCGATCGGTCCGTTCGACGAGGAGTTCTTCCTCTACGGGGAGGAATCCGACTGGCAGGAGCGGGCCAGGCGCGCGGGATGGCGGCTGATCCTCACCGGCGACGAGGGGATCGCCCATACCAGCGGCGGCACCGTCGCCGACGACGCGCGCGCGAGTCGCCGCTCCGGCGACCTGCTGCGCGCCAACATCGCACTCAACCTCGAGCACGACGGCCGCGCGGCCACGGGGGACCTGTACCTCGCCGGTACGTCGATCCTCGACCGCCTGCAGCGGTCCACGCGACGTGCGCACGCCCGCGCGGCGCGGCGCTCCGATCGGCCGGCGATCGTCATCACCACGAACCGTCTGGTCTACGGCGGTGCTGAGCGCCAGCACGTGCTCCTGGCCGAGGAACTGGACCGGCGCGGCTATCCCGTCACCATCGCCTGCATGCAGCGACTGGGGCCGATGGTCGCCGAGATCCCGCATTCGGTGCGCGTCGTCCGGCAGCCCTGGTTCGCACCGGCGCTCGATCCCGTCGCGGGCCCGCAGATCCTCATCAGTGCGACCACGAACACCGAGACCGGATTCGCGACGCTGTGGCGCGCCGGCCGTCGTGACCGGAAGTGGCTGGTGGCGGCGCACTCGTGGTTCGACGCGCAGGAGCCCACCTTCTCCGCGCCTCTTGCCCGGGCGATGCGCCGCGCCGACGGCTTCGTCGGCCTCGCGGACGGGCACTGGGACGTCGGTCCGCAGTTCCGGAACCTGACTGCCCCCGTCTTCACCGCGCCCAACGGCATCGACCGGGTGGCCGCCCGGGGCGACGTCCCGCCTCGGCCGCCGCTCGGCCGACCGCGCCGCCTCGTCATGCTGGCTCGCGCCGTCGAGTTCAAGAACCCGCACGTCCTCGCGGCCGCGCTCGCCGGGGTCCCCGATGGGGATTGGGAGCTCGCGATCTACGGCGACGGTCCCGATCGGGAGCGGCTCGAGGCGATGACGCCGGACTCGGTCCGGGACCGTGTGCACTGGCACGGCTGGGCGCCCGGTCCCGAAGCGGCTCTCGCAGAGGCCGATCTGCTCTGCGTACCGAGCCGGGACGAGGCCTTCCCCCTGGTGATCCTCGAGGCCATGGTCCGGCGATTGCCGGTGGTCGCGTCCGCGGTCGGCGCGATCCCGGAGATCCTCGCCCACGGCGAGGCGGGGCGCCTCGTCGAGGACGTCTCCGTCGCCGGCTGGCGCGCGGCGATGACCGACCTGCTCGCGCATCCGCAGGACTGGCGCGCCCTGGGCGACCGCGGTTTCGAGCGGGTACGGGCGAACTACTCCGTCGAGGCGATGGCCGACGCCTACGAGGCGGCCTTCGACGGCGTTCTGGCATGACGGGCAGGGTGCTCTGGCTCTCGCCGTGGATGCGGCCCCTCGCCCGGGTCTACTGCGAGCAGCTCATCGAAGCCGGCTGGGACGTCGTCCTGGTGACCACCGATCAGCACCCGGAATCCGACGGGGTGCGGCCCTACGAGTGGGTGCTGGACGCCCGCCCGCGGACGGCGTCCACCTGGCCCGGCTTCGCGCGCGCCCTCCGCGACGCGCGGGCGTACTCGGCCGATGTGGTCGTCACCGAGCTGGTGCGGGACCCCCGCTGGATGCTGCTGGCCGGCGGCGCGCCGCGGGTGAACCTCATCCACGACGACCGCCCGCACGGCGCCGACGAGGTCTTCCCCGCGTGGGAGCGGGCCCTCTTCGGCCGATGGGCGCGGACGGCGGCGGCGACGGTCGCGTTCAGCGACTACGTCGGTAGCCGTGTCGGCGCCACGGCGGTGGCACCGTTGACCAGCGATCTCGACGAGAGCCGCGTGCCGGAGGTGGTGGGCGCCGCGGACCGGCGGGACTTCGTGGCGGTCGGACGGCTCGCGGAGTACAAGAACCTGGGCGTGACCCTGGCGGCGTGGGAGCGCCACGTCGCCGGCCCCGGCTGGCGCGGCGACGAACTGGTCCTCATCGGCGACGGTGACCTCCCGTCCGGTCGGCCACCCTCGGTGCGGTGGCACCGCGGGCGGTATTCGTACGCGGACGTGCTGGAGCCGATGGCCCGGGCGAAGGGCTCGGTGGTGCACTACAGCCGTGCGACGCAGAGCGGGGTCCAGGTTCTGGCGATGCAGCTCGGGGTGACGCCGATCGTCTCCCCGGAAGGAGCGCTCCCCGAATTCCAGCCCCCGGGCGAGGATCCGGTCGGCGTGGACGATGTGGCGGGCCTGGCCGCGGCTTTCGACGCCCTGGCCGATCCCTCCGCGGCGGAACGTCGCGGCGTGGCGGCCCGCGGCCACTACGACCGCGGGTACGCGGCGGCGGTGTCGGCGGCAGCGCTCGGCGCGGAGCTGCTGCGGGTCGTCCGCCGATCGAAGGGCAGCCGCGCCTAGTACGACTCGTCAGGTCCTTCCGGGACTCCGACGTCTGGTTCGAGCGGTCAGGCCCGGCGGTCGGCCGCGCGGGAACGCACCGACCGGAGCAGGAAGGTGGGGTTGCCCAGGAGGTACCGCCGCGCCTTGTGCGGCTCGCGGAGCAGGATGTCGACCCACTCCACGCCCATGCGGCGGGCGAAGCCCGGTGCGCGGGTGCGGGTTCCGGCCCAGAACCCGAAGAGCCCGCCCACACCGGCCGTGAGCGGTACGGACAGGGCGGAGCGGTTGCGGGTGATCCACTCCTCCTGCAAGGGGTTGCCGAAGCCGACGAGGAGCACGTCGGGGGCCGCAGCGGCGATGGCGGCCAGGATGTCCGGGCAGTCGTCGTGGTCGAAGAAGCCGTGGTGGCGGCCCACGACGTCCACGGGGTGGAGCCGCGCCACGGCGTCGGCCGCGGCCGCGTTCACCTCTTCGGTCGCGCCGAGCAGGTACACCCGGAGGCCCGGCGTCGCGCGCAGAAGTGCGGGGACGACGTCGGTGCCGTTGAGATTCGCGCGCAGCCGTACCCCGCGCATCCGCGCCGCCCAGCGCACGCCAGTGCCGTCGCCGAAGACGTAGGTCGACGCGTTCAGGGCGGCCCGGTAGGCGGGGGATTGCGCGGCCAGGTTCAGGGTCGCGGCGTTGGGGAAGACGACGGTGCGCGGCCGGTCCCCGCGCGCGGCGTCCTGCAGGCGGGCCACGGCCGCGTCGAAGGAGAGGTCGTCGAATCGGACCCCGAGGATGTGGACGTAGTGCAGCACGGGTTCAGGTTACCGTTGCGTGTTGCGAATGCAGTAGGCTCGGGTCGCTGGGTCCCGGAGTGCCGCGGACCCGTCGATGACCGCCGCGGGGGTGTGCGCATGACTGCGATCCGGCGCGGAGCCCTGATCGCCCTGCTCGTCGTGGCCCTCGTAGCCACGTCGCTCGTCGTCGTGGTCCGGTCGCCGGAGCCGTCGACGGCGAGGATGCGGGGCATCAACGTCGCCACCCTGCTCACGCAGGCGGTCACGATCTACGACCACCCCGAGGACACCCGCACGGGGGAGCCGCCGCTGTCGTACGAGCGGCTGCAGCAGTTGGGACACCGGGTGATCAGGCTCCCGGTGGACTGGAGTTACCTGCAACCCGGACTCGGCTCGGGCGACGAGAGCTTCCATCCGGCCTACTGGGCCGCGATCCGGACGGAGGTCGCCAGGATCAAGGCGGCGGGCATGCGCGTGGTGCTCGGCCTGCACAACGGTTGCGAGTGGCGCGCGCCGAGGGCGACGACGGCGCCCCTGGTCTGCGGTGCCGGCCTCACTCCCGCGCAGACCAACCAGGTGTGGCGCAAGCTCTCGGACGGCTTCCGTGACGAACCCGCCGTGGCCGCCTACGACCTGTTCAACGAGCCGACCCGGTTCAGCCATCCCACCCGTGCCGATCTGCAGTCCGCGGACAAGCCCGCCTACGCGGTGTACCAGCGGCACGTCAACGAGGTCGTGAGGACGTTGCGCGCCGCCGGAGACAGGACCGTGCTGTGGGTGGAGTCGTTGTGCTGCTCGCGGTTCTCGGACTTCGCGTACACGGATCCGAACGGCGGTTGGGTGGAGGATCCCCTGCGTCGGGTCGTGTACTCCCAGCACATGTATCCCGTGCGCAACAGCGGCGTGGGCGAGGTCTTCGACCCGGCCAAGCTCGACCCCGGCTACGTCCGGGACCAGGGACGGTCGTGGGTGGATCTCGGGTACGAGCGGGGCTTCCTCGGGCGGCTGCGGATGTTCGGCGACTGGTGCGCCCGCAGCGAGGTCGAATGCTCCGTCGGTGAGGTCGGCTGGTACGGGCCGGGCCAATCCGCGGCGAGCGCGGAACAGTGGAACCGGCTGGGCGATCGCTGGTACGCGCTCGCCAACAGATACGGCATGGACGTCACCTACTTCGGGACGTCGTCGGCGTTCCACGGGCCGCTGTGGGCGTACGACGCGCCGGGGCCCGACGTGTGGCTCCCGGCGGCGGGATTGTCCCGCAAGCAGTCCCAGGCCGCGATCATCGAGAAGCCCGAGCACCTCTCGCAGGGATGACTTCGGCGCGGTGGCCGGGAAAGCGCTCAGTCCGCGAGTTCGGCCCACAGCGCCGCCAGCCGCGCGTGCCAAGGCCCGATGGCGAAGTCGCGGGCCCGGCGCCGGGCGCCGTCGGCGATGCGGTTCCGCAGCTCCGGGTCCTCGACCAACCGCGCCAGCGCGGCGCTGAGGGCGGGCACGTCGCCGGGCGGTACGAGGAGGCCGTCCTCGCCGTCGGTGATCGCGTCGGGGATGGCGCCGACGGGGGTGGTCAGCGGCGCCAGGCCGGCGGCCATGGCCTCCAGCAGCGCCATCGGCAGTCCCTCGTCGTAGCTGGGCAGCGCGAAGACCTGCGCGGCGGCGAGCAGTGCGTCGCGCCCCGCCGGGTCGACCCAGCCGCTCACCGTCACGGCGTCCCCGACACCCGCCGCCGCGACGGCCGCGCGCACCTGGTCCACCTCGCCATCGCCGGCGAGCGTCAGGTGCAGCCGCGCGCGGACGGCGGGCGGCAGTGCGGCCACCGCCGCGACGAGGTCGTAGCTGCCCTTGCGCACGCCGAGCCGTCCGAGCGCGACCACCCGGACGACCTCGTCCGTCGCGGCGCCGGCGGCCGGGCCGGCGGAACCGTCGGGGGCCGCGGGCACGGGGTTGTAGAGCACCTCCACGCGGTCCCGCGCGAGGTCCAGGGCGGCCGCGTACTCCGCCGCGAGGCCCGTGCCGAGCACGAGCCAGCGGTCCGCGGGCAGGGCCGCCCGCACGAGGGCACGCACCGGCCGCGGGAGCCCGGTCACCCAGCCGCCGAAGTCGAAGCTGTGGCCGTGCACGATCGCGGGGACGCCGCGCAGGCGCGCCGCCCAGAGGATGGGGGCCTTGCGCACCACGCTGCCGCCGTGCGAGAGGTGCACGTGCACCACGTCGACATCGCCGCGGAGAACGGCCGCGGTGCCTGCCGCCATCCCGCCGAGGCCGGCCCGCAGGCGCTGCCCGACGGTGCCGTCCACGTACGTGGTGAGCAGGCGCACCTCGATCGACGGATCCGGTTGCGCCGCCATGTGACCGACCACGGTCGCCATTCCCCCGCGGCTCGTGGGTCCGGGAGGGGCGGGGCCCACGACGAGGACGCGGATCGGCGCGGTCATGACGGTGCTCCGCCGCGCAGCCGCCGCGGCGCGGCGGTCCGGCGCAGCGCGGGCGCCACGGGCCGACCCTCGAGGAGCCCGTCGACGGTGCCCGCCTCCAGCGCCTTCCGGTACGGCACGAGCGCCTGCGCGACGGCGTCGACGGTGTGGTCGACGTCGGCGTCGGTGTGGGCGGCGGAGATCACGAAGGACTGCCCGAGCACGCCGCGCCGCATCAGCTCCTGCAGGAACAGGGTCCGGTACGGCTGCGACGGCGCGCCCTCGGCATCGCGGGTGGTGAAGACCAGGCACGACGGGCGGCCGATCGCGCGCACCGCGTCGCCGACGCCCGCGGCCTCGGCCGCGGCGTTCACCCCGTCGGCGAGGCGGCGCCCGGCCCGCTCCATCGCGCCCACCGGGTCGCCCTCGCGGTAGGCCCGGGCCACGGCGCGGAACGCGGTGAGCGAGACCGACTCCGGCCCGTGCGTGGTGGAGAGCAGGAAGACGCGCTCGGCGTCGGTGTTCAGCCCACCGAGCTCCATGTACTCGCGCTTGCCCGCGAGCGCCGAGATCGGGAAGCCGTTGCCCATCGCCTTGCCCCAGGAGGAGAGGTCCGGCGTCACGCCGTACACGGACTGCGCGCCGTGGGCCGACCAGCGGAAGCCGGTGATCATCTCGTCGAAGACGAGCAGGGAGCCGTGCTCGTCGCACAGGGCCCGGACCGTCTCGAGGAAGCCGGGCTCCGGTTCGGCGAGCGCGGAGGCGGCCTCGAGGAAGACGGCGGCGATGCGGCCGGGGTGCTCGGCGAACCGGGCGCGCAGGGAGTCCGCGTCGTTGTAGCGGAAGCGGACCGTGAGATCGCTGATGGCGGAGGGGATCCCGGCGGCCATGTCGGTGGCGCCGATGAACCAGTCGTCCACCGAGAAGAAGGGCTGGTCGCACACCGCCACCAGGTCGCGGCCGGTCGCGGCGCGGGCCAGCCGGACGGCGGCGGTGGTGGCGTCGGAGCCGTTCTTGCCGAACTTCACCATGTCCGCGGTCGGTACAAGCTCGAGGAAGTCCTCGGCGGCGTCGAGCTCGGTCGTCGTGGGCCGGCTGAAGCTCAGGCCGTCGTCGAGGCAGGCGCGCACGGCCTCCACGACGGGCGGGTAGGCGTGCCCCAGGGTCACGGCGCGCAGGCCCATGCCGTACTCGACATATTCGTTGCCGTCCGCGTCCCACACCCGCGCGCCGCGGCCGCGGGTCAGCACGGGCGGCATGAACTCGGGGTACTGGTCGGCGCCGCGGGCGTAGGTGTGCGCGCCACCGGGCACCAGGTGGTGCAGGCGGTCCTGCAGCGCGCGGGAACGGGCGAATCCGGGTTCGGTCATGGTTGGTTCACCAATCTTCCACGGAGGGCGGGCCAGGCGTCGAGCACCTCGTCGTACAGGTCGGGCAGCGTCAGCACGACGGGGCCGTCGAGGGTGGTCAGGTGCTCGGGCGCGACGATCGGGATGTCGGTGCCGGGCATGCGGCGCCCCTGCTTCGACGGTGACGCGTCGGCCACGCAGGTCACGAGGGACGCGTCGAGCCCGGCGAGCGCGAACAGGGCCACGGCCCGCGACGCGGCGCCGTAGGCCGCGACGGTGCGGCCGGCGGCGGCGTGCCCCTGCGCCCACTCCCGCAGCGCGCGGGCCTGGTCGGCGGGCGCCGCGCTGAGGGTGCGCAGGCCGGCGGGGGTGCCGAGGCCGGCGTCGGCCTCGGTGGCCAGGATCCGGCGCACGACGGGGCCGGCGGCCCCGGCGCCGGGCACCACGTCGGCCGCGCCGGCGTGCCGCACCGCGAGCAGCACGGTGCCGCCGTACAGGTCGAACTCGAAGGCGCGCACGGGCTCCAGGCCGGCGGCGTCGAGCAGGCGCAGCAGGGCGGTCAGCGTGTAGTAGCCGAAGTGGCCGTGCCGCAGGGCGGTCCACTGCCGCTGGTCGACGATGCCGCCGAGCGGCTGGTACTGCAGGAGCAGCACGCCGCCGGGCGCGACGGCCGCGGCCCGCGCGGCGAAGGCGGCCCGCTGATCCGGCTCGTGCATGATCCCGAAGCTGTCGAGCACGACGTCGGCGGGGCCGTCGGTCTCGTGGAAGCCGCGGTCCGCGAGCAGCGGCAGCCAGGTGCCGCCGTGCGGACTCCCGAACTCGCGCACCGTCGTACCGGGGAGGAGGCCGGCCTCGGCGACCCGGGCCACGGCGTCGGCGGCCTGCTCGCGCAGGGCGCGCGGTTCCACGCCGCGCGGCTCGTCGGTCACGGTGTCGTCGTCGGCGAGCTGCGCGAGGCCGCACGCCGCGCACAGGTCCATCGCGAGCGGGTGGGCGGATTCGCCGGGATCCACCGGGGATCCGGCGGGCGGGAAGTGATCGGCCGCGGGAACCCGGCCCAGATCGAGCACCCGGGTGAGTTTGACGGAGCCGCAGGCGCGGCACGCGCGTGCGTGTCTCATGGCAGCATGTCCTCATGCGCATCGAGCAGACCGACCTGGCCGACGTCCTGCTGCTGGTTCCGACCCCGCACGCCGACGACCGGGGACTGTTCACCCGCACCTTCGATGCGGAGATCTTCGACGAGTACCTCGGGGAGCCGGGTGCCGCAGCGCGATTCGTACAGGACTCGCAGTCCTGCTCGGTGCGGGGCGTGCTCCGCGGGATGCACGGTCGCTCGGGCCGCGGGGAGGCGAAGCTCGTGCGCTGCGCGCACGGCGCGGTGCACGACGTGCTGGTGGACGCGCGACCCTATTCGCCCACCTTCGGCCGCAGTCAGGCCTTCCGCCTGGACGACGAGGCCTTCCGCACGCTGTACGTACCGCCGGGATTCCTGCACGGCTTCCAGGCGCTGACCGACGTGGCGGACGTCTGCTACCGGATCGACCGCCCGCACGACCCGTCCGAGGATCTCGCGGTGCACCACGCCGATCCGGAGCTGGCGCTGCAGTGGCCGCTCGCCGCGTCGATCGTCTCGGCGCGGGACCGCGCGGCCGGCTCCTGGGCCGACCTGCGCGCCCGCCTGGGCTGACCCGGTCATCGCCGGCGCATCGAGGCGTCGATGGCGCCCCCGGCCTGCAGCTCCTTGAGCACCGCGAGCCGGGTGAAGTCGTCGTGGAAGGTGTGCTCTGTGAGCCCGTACTCGGTGTAGGCCTTGTGCAGCTCGGCCGCGCCGTCCGGCACCGTCCACTGCGCCTCGAAGCCCAGTTCGTCGCGCGCGCGGGAGAAGTCGACCCGGTAGGAGCGCGGATCGTTGCCGGCCTCGCCGGTGATCCGGACGGCGGCGTCGGGCACCACGTCGACCACGGCCTGCGCGATCTCGGCGACGGTGACGTTGTTGCGCTCGGTGCCGATGTTGTAGGCGCGCGCCGAGATCGTCTCCTTGGGCGCGGTGAGGCAGGTGGCGAAGGCGCGGGCGATGTCCTGTGCGTGCACCAGCGGGCGCCACGGCGTCCCGTCGGAGAGCACCAGCACCTCGCCCGTGAGCACCGCGTAGCCCATCAGGTTGTTCAGCACGATGTCCGCGCGGAGGCGCGGCGAGAAGCCGAAGGCCGTGGCGTTGCGCAGGAAGACGGGCGTGAAGTCGGCGTCCGCGAGGGCGGCGGCGTCGTCCTCGACCCGCACCTTGCTGATCGCGTACGGCGTGATGGGGTTGAGCGGGGCCTCCTCGTCGACGAGGCCGTCCCCCGCGGCGCCGTAGACGGAGCACGTGGAGGCGTACAGGAACCGGGAGACGCCCGCGTCCTTCGCCAGCCGCGCGAGCCGGCTCGACGCGGCGTGGTTGATGTCGTAGGTGATCTCCGGTGCCAGCGAGCCCAGGGGGTCGTTGGACAGAGCCGCGAGGTGGATCACCGCGTCGAAGCCCTGCAGTTCCTCGACGGTCACGTCCCGCAGGTCGGTGGTGATCGTGGGCGGGTCGGCCACCGCGGGCCCGAGGACGCGGTCGGCGAAGAGCCCGGAGTCGAGGCCGGTGACCTCGTGCCCCTCCGCGCGCAGGATCGGCGCCATCACCGTTCCCAGGTACCCCTGGCTGCCCGTGAGCAGGACCTTCATCGATTTCCTCCGAGATCTACGATCGCTTTTTCCAAGATGAAACCCTCGGCGTAGGTGGCGCGGCACTGGATGCCGCGCAGCCGTGCCAGGCCGAGGAAGGACTCGTCGTCGAACCAGTCGTGGTCGACCTGCGAGGGGTAGTGCTCCGAGAGCAGCCGCGCCTTCGTCATCGCGGCGTACGCCGAGAGCGGGTTGAAGACGGTGGGCCGCGGGGTGTCGGTCTCCCACTTGAGGACCTCGTAGCCGAGGATCAGGTGGTCCCGGAACTCCTGGGGCACCAGTTCCGCGAGCTGGCGGTGATCCTGGTGCGCGTCGCCCCGGTGGGGGGCGAAGACGATGTCGGGCGACGCCGACCGTTTGAACTGCGCCAGCAGGGATTTCTCCCGCTGCCAGTGCGCGGGGGCCCGCCCGTCGGGTAGGTCCAGCACTGTGATGTGCAGCTCCGCCTCGGGCGCGAAGGCGGCGAGCGCCGCCCGCTCCTCCGCTTCGCGCGGGGTCCCGGCGCCGCTGGCCACGAAGGCCCGCACGCGCAGGCCGGGGTTGGCCTCCGCCAGCTGGAGCAGGGTTCCGCCCATGCCGATCGCGATGTCGTCGCAGTGCGCGCCGAGGACCGCGATCTCCGAGATCCGGCCGGCGGAGAGCCCGATCATCCGACCGGGTCCTTCCACACCATCCAGGGGCGGTCGCCGCGGGCGTAGCCGGCGTCGAGGTCGGCCCGCTCCTTGAACGTGTCGGCGGGCTTCCAGAAGCCGCGGTGCTTGTAGCCCAACAGCTTCCCCTCCTTGGACAGCGCCGTGCACGAGTCCGCCACCAGGTCGCCCCCGGGCGGTAGGTGGTCGAAGACCTCCTGGGTCAGTACGAAGTAGCCGCCGTTCTCCCAGATCGGGAACTCGGAGACGGGGGTGATGCCGGTGACCTTGTCGTCGCCGTCCACGTCCACGCAGTGGAACGAGGACTGCGGCGGCACCAGCAGCATCGACGCGGCGGAGCCGGTCTCCTTGACCCGGTCGATGATGGTGTTCATCGGCGCGTCGCTGAGCACGTCGGCGTAATTGGCGAGGAAGTACTCGTCGCCGTCCAGGTAGGGCCGCGCGCGCCGGAGGCGTTCCCCGATGGCCGATTCCAGGCCGGTGTCGACGAAGGTGATCGTCCAGTCCCGCATGTCCGCGCCGAGCAACTCCACCTCGCCGCCGCGGATGACGAAGTCGTTCGACTCGGTCTCGCGGTAGTTGAGGAAGTAGTTCTTGATGTGCTGCGCGCCGTAGCCCAGGCACAGCACGAACTCGGTGTGCCCGAAGTGGGCGTAGTAGCGCATCACGTGCCAGATCAGCGGACGCGGCCCCACGAGCTGCATGGGCTTGGGCACCATGTCGTCGGCGGTGTTGCGCATGCGCATGCCGTAGCCGCCGCAGAACAGGACAACCTTCATCGCTCAGACCTCCGTGGTGGCGGCCACCGGCCGCGCGGTGTGCAATTGGGGCATGGGGTAGACCACCTCGGTGCCCCGGTCGATCAGGGGACGCAGCTGCTCGGTGATCTCGGTCTCGAGGTTCCACGGCAGCACCACGACCACGTCGGGGCGGTCGGCGTCGAGCCGTTCGGGCTCGTGGATGGGGATGCGCGTGCCCGGGGTGAACCGGCCGTGCTTGTAGGGATTGCGGTCCACGGTGTACTCGAGCAGGTCGGGCCGGATGCCGCAGTAGTTCAGCAGCGTGTTGCCCTTGCCCGGGGCGCCGTAGCCGGCGACCCGCTTGCCGGCGGCGCGGCAGTCGAGGAGGAAGCGGAGCAGGTCCTGCCGGGCCCGGTCGGCCTGCGCCTGCATGCCGGTGTAGCCGGCGAGTGCGTGCAGCCCGGCCTCCTCCTCGATCCGCAGCACCTCGCGCACCCGGTCCGACGGTGCCTGCGCGACCCCGTCGGGGCGCGCCCAGACCCGGATCGAGCCCCCGTGGGTGGGAATGGTCTCGACGTCGACCACCGTGAGGCCCGCGGTCGCGAGCGCGCGCTGGGCGCTGAGCACCGTGTAGTACTGGAAGTGCTCGTGGTAGATCGTGTCGAACTGGCCCTCGGCGACGAGGGCGAGCGCGTGGTGCACCTCGACGCTCAGCCAGCCGTCGTCCGCGAGCAGCCCCCGCAGGCCCTGGGTGAAACCCAGCAGGTCGGGGATGTGCGCGTAGACGTTGTTCGCCACCACGAGATCGGCGGGGCCGTGCTCGGCGCGGACCTGCGCGGCGGTCTCCGGGCCGAGGAAGGCGGTCACCGTCGGGACGCCCTTGTCGCGGGCGGCCTGCCCGACGTTGACCGACGGCTCGATGCCGAGGCAGGGCACGCCGGCCGCGACCGCGTGCTGCAACAGGTACCCGTCGTTGCTCGCGACCTCGAC
The DNA here is from genome assembly GCF_965137015.1 of Tsukamurella hominis. Lineage (NCBI taxonomy): Bacteria > Bacillati > Actinomycetota > Actinomycetes > Mycobacteriales > Tsukamurellaceae > Tsukamurella > Tsukamurella hominis. The sequence goes on from NZ_CBCRZG010000019.1 coordinate 51,195, forward strand.
GATGAGGCTGTCGCCGTCGAGCTCGAGCCGGCGGATCGACTCGTCGACGAAGCGACGCGCGTGGTCGACCCAGCTCGCCGCGAACGAGGAGAAGTACGCGTACTCCGAGAAGGTCTCCTCGGGGACGATCAGCGCGGGGATCTGGAGCAGCAGGCACTCGTCGCAGATCCGCAGGTGCAGGGGATAGGTGGGCTCGGGGCCGTCCAGTTCCGCTGCCGTGAGGAACATTTCACAAGGTGGTGTGGCACCGAGGTCGACCACGCTCCGTAGCTGTGACGACCCGCACAGTCGGCATTTCATGATGACTTCCGTAACTCTCGGGGGGTGCTTCGGTGATTGAGCATAACCCTCACATCTTTTCTGGTTGCAAACGGCTAATTCAGCTTGCGATTGCAATGCTGAGCGTCTACGGTAGCAACCGGCGGTCGCTCGGATCCGCTGCGCGGGGCTCTCGGAAGCGTGGGGCGTTCGCGACGCGGAGCGAGATCGGACGACGAGAGTACGGCCTGTGAACAGTGCGAACGATGTTCTCGGCGGCACGCTCCTCGACGATCCGGGGAGCGGCTGTGAGCGCCGTCACGCTCACGAGGTGCGACGGAGCGCTCAGGAGGCGTAGTGGGTGAGACGAGGCTCACGGGATTAGCTATTCGCAACTGCAATATGTAGATTAGCGATTCTGATCCGGTCGAGGCGTCGCATTCCGCGTCCAGTCGCGGTGAATGGATGTGAGGAGCGGGACAATGTCGATCGACACTTGGGCGGCGACCCCTGTCGCCCCGGCGGAGCCCTTGCCCGTCACCGTGATCGCGCCCGAGCCCGTGCGGGCTCCCGCCGCAGAGGCCTCGGCTCCGACCGTCGCCCGTCCGCAGCCGGCGCGCGCGGTCGCCGAGGCGCACCGGAACCGTCTCGCCCGCCGGATCGTCGCCGCGGACGCCGTCGTGGCGGTCGCAGCCTCCGCCGCGGGGCTCACCGTCGGTTACGCCGAGGGCGAGAGCGTCCCCGAGCTGGCGGCCCTCGTCGTCGGAGTGAACCTGTTCTGGTTCCTCCGCCTGTGGCGCTCCCGGCCGATGGCCGTTCCGCTGCTGCAGCTCGGCTCGCCCGAGCTGCGCCGGGTGCTCGTCACGGCCCAGCTCGTCTACGGCCCGCTGATCCTGATCGAGCTGTTCTTCCCCTGGATGCTCCCCCACGCGCTGTTCGTCGCCTCGGCGCCCGTCGCGCTGGCCGGCGCGCTCCTCGTGCGCCTCCGGTTCCGGCGGCGCGCCGCCGCGGCGGCACCGGTGCCCACCCTGGTCGTCGGCGGTTTCGCTTCGGCAACGGCATCGGCCCGGAGCCTGCTCCAGGCCGACACCGCGGGCGCGGAGGTCGTGGGCGTCTGCCTCCCCGCGAACGACGCCGTCGTGGTCGACGCGATCGAGCTGTCCGGCACGCGGATCCCCGTCGTGGGAACCGACCGGACGGTGATCGAGTCGGTGCGCGAGACCGGCGCCGGGATCGTGGTGCTCACCGCGACCGACTCGCTCGGCCCCGACGACATCCGCGAGCTGATGTGGCAGCTCGCCGCGGAGGGCGTCGAACTCGTGGTCACGGCCGGCCTGCCCGACGTCGCGCGTGCCCGGCTCGTGAGCGGCTCCGTCGGGCGGACCCCGATGACGCACGTCGCCGCGCCGCAGCCCGCGCGCTCTTACGGCCTCGGCAAGCGCCTCCTCGACCTCACCGTCGCCGGCGCGGGTGTCCTCGTCGCGGCACCCGTGATGCTCGTGATCGCCGCCGCGGTCAAGGCGGACAGCCGCGGCCCCGTCCTCTACCGCGCCCAGCGCGTCGGCGCGGGCGGCGAGCTCTTCGACATGATCAAGTTCCGCAGCATGTACGTCGACGCCGATGTCCGGCGCGACGTGCTGGCGGGCGACGACATGGGCGCCGGCCCGCTGTTCAAGGTCAAGAACGATCCGCGGGTCACCCGGGTGGGCCGGTTCATCCGTCGGTACAGCCTGGACGAGCTGCCGCAGTTCTTCAACGTGCTCGGCGGGTCGATGTCCGTCGTCGGACCGCGCCCGGCGCTGGCGCACGAGGTCGAGCAGTATCCGCCGGTCATGCTCCGCCGAATGCTGGTCAAGCCCGGCGTCACCGGGGCCTGGCAGGTCAACGGCCGGTCGAATCTCAGCTGGGACGAGTCGATCCGGCTCGACGTGGGCTACGTCGAGAACTGGTCGCTCGGCCGGGACGTCGGCATCATCGCGCGGACCGTGCGCACGGTGCTCGCCTCCGACGGCGCGTACTGACGGTCCGTATCGTCGACGGAGTGCAGGAGACCTCCCCCGACCGGCCGGCGCCCGACGGTGCCCGCCTGCCCACCGACCGCCGCACCCTCGCGTGCGTCGCGCTCGGCGGCGCCCTGGTCGGCATCGCCACCACGAAGCTCTCGGCCGCGCCCGCGTGGCGGGCCCTCGAGCTCGACGCCCGGTTCGTCGGCATCGCGGTCCTCTCCCTGCTGACCGGAGCGCTGTTCGCCCTGCGCGACGTCGTCGGTGAGCGCTGGTTCGCCTTCCTCGCCTTCGGCGTGCTCGCCGGTTTCGGCTCGATCGGCGTCTACGGGCTGGTGTCCCTGCTCGGGATGCCGCCGTCCGCGGGCGTGCGGTTCCTGTTCGGCGCGCCCCTCGTCTCCGCTCTGGGGATCGCGGCCGGGTACGCGCTCGTGCGGCGGGCTCGGCGGTGATCGCGCTCGTCGCCGTGGGCGGCGCCGTCGGCTCGGTGCTCGGCTACCTCCTGGTGGCCCGCGGCCCGCGGTGGACGACGATGCTGTGCGCCACCGTGACGGTGTCGGTGCTCCTCGGGGGCGTCGCCCGGCTGGTCCGGATCGTGGGCGACACGGGCCTCGCGGCGCTCCCGGTCGCCCTGCTCGGCCCGATCGTCACGTTCACCGGGATCGGCTGGTGGCTCACGGCGTCGCCGCGCCGGGACTGGCGGCGCGCCGCCCTCGTGGTGGGCGGCGGCGTCGCCGCGGCGATCCTCGGCTACCTGTCGATCGACCTCATGGGTCTGGCCTACATCAAATTCCCGAGGTTCGGCTGAGCTCCTCCGCGACGAGGGCGGCGAAGGCGCGGACGTCGTCCTCGGTGGTGTCCCAGGCGCACATCCAGCGGACCTCGCCGCGGATCTCGTCCCAGAAGTAGAACGGCACCCGCTCCATGAGCGCCTCGGCGGCGGCGTGCGGGAGCTCGGCGAAGACCGCGTTCGACTGCACGGGCTGGGTGAGGGCGACCCCGTCGATCCCGCCGACGAGCTCGGCGAGCAGCCGGGCCATCGCGTTCGCGTGGCCGGCGACGCGCAGGTACCGGTCGTCCGAGAACAGGGCGAGGAACTGCGCGGCGAGGAAGCGCTGCTTCGACGCCAGCTGCATCGACAGCTTGCGCACGTACTCGATCCCGGGTGCCGTGGCCGTGTCGAGGACGACCACCAGCTCCGCGCCGAGCAGGCCGCTCTTGGTGCCGCCCACGCTCACGACGTCGGCGCCGACGTCGGTGGTGATCGCCCGCAGGCTCGTACCGAGGCTCGCGGCGGCGTTCGCGAGGCGGGAGCCGTCGATGTGCAGCAGCCAGCCGCGCTCGTGCGCGTAGTCCGCGAGGGCCCGCAGCTCGTCCGGGGTGTAGACGGTGCCGAGCTCGGTGGACTGCGCCACGGAGAGCACGCGCGGCTGCGCCCAGTGCACGTCGCCCGCGCGGTCGGGCACGGCGCCGGTGATTGCCTCGGGCGTCAGTTTGCCCTCGACGGTCGGCACGACGAACAGCTTGAGCCCGGCCAGCTTCTCCGGGGCGCCGCCCTCGTCGACGTGGATATGGCCGGAGTCGGCGCAGACCACCGCGGACCAGCGATCGGAGACCGCCGACAGGGCGACGACGTTCGCACCGGTGCCGTTGAAGACCGGGAAGGCACGCGCCCCGGCACCGAAGATCTCGGCGATCCGGTCGCCGAGCGCCGCGGTGTAGTCATCGGCGCCGTAGGCGCCCTGGTGCCCGAGGTTGGCCTCGGCGATGGCCTCGAGCACCTCCGGCAGCACGCCGGCGTAGTTGTCGCTCGCGAAGCCGCGCTTGTCGGGGTCGTGCAGGCGGGTCATGCGGTCACCTCCGGAACCAGGGTGTCGACGGTGCCGTTGACCTCGGCCGCGGGGGCGTCCCACAGTGCGACGAGGTGGTCGGCCACGTCGCCGATGGGTGTGTAGCGCGGGAACTTCCGCTCGGGGGCGTCGGCCTTCATCTGCGGGGTGAGCAGCGCCATCACGCGGACGACCGCCGCGGCGGCGCCGGTGCCGGCGAAGCCGTCGGCGAGCGCGAGGGTCCACGCCTCGGCCGCCGCCTTGGCGGAGGCGTACATCGCGTTCTTCGCCGTCGGCTTCGCGACCGAGACCGACGAGATGACGGCGACGCGCGCGTCCTCGCTCGCGGCCAGTGCCGGGAACAGCGGCTGCGAGACGTTCTGCAGGCTGCGGATCAGGCCGACCTCCAGGAAGCTCCAGTCCGCCGGGTCGGCCTGGTCGATCGGCGTGCCGCCGCGCCAGCCGCCCACCAGGTGCAGCAGGCCGTCGGCGCCGTCGTGCTCGGCGACGATGCGCCGGACCGCCTCCGCGGTGGCCTCCCGGTCGGACAGGTCCGCGCGGTAGGCGCTGACGCCGTCGAGGTCCGCGATCGACTCCGCCGGCGCGCCGCGCGTGATCACCGCGGGCTTCGCCCCGGCGGCGACGAGCCGCCGCACCACCTCCTGGCCCAGTGCCCCGTTCGCGCCCGTCACCACGACGGTGCGCCCCGTCACCCCGCTCATGCCGGTACCTCCGTCGCCGTCGCCGCCGTGATGCCCTTTGCGCTCTCGATCACGGGAGCCATCTTGCGCCGCAGCGCCTCGTAGAACATGTTGAGGGGGAACTCGTCGGCGAGGACGAGGTCCACCAGGGCCTTCGGCGGACCGTCGAGCGGCAGGGCCGACGGGCCCTTCGCCCAGGTCGAACCGGGGCCGGGCGCGACGTAGGAGGAGACGAACTCGTAGCTCGCCAGCCACTGGCCCACCTTCGACCGGTCGATGCCGGTGCGGTAGAGCTCCTCGATCTCCTCGGTCAGCCGGATCACCTGGAGCGGGAGCTCCTTCCAGTCGAAGGAGAGCCGGTTGTCGTGCCAGCGCAGCGCGCCGTGCCGGTGCAGGTAGGCGAACAGCAGCTGCCCGCCGAGGCCGTCGTAGTTGCGCACGCGGTCACCGGTGATGGGGAAGCGGAAGAGGCGGTCGCAGAGGATCGCCAGCTGCACCGGCAGCCCGTACGGGTGGCCCTCCTGCTGGAGTCGGTAGGCCTCGCGGAAGGTGGTCAGATCGCAGCGCAGCTCCTCGAGGGAGTACTGCCAGTAGGGCATCCGCTGCTTGATCATGAACGGATCGAAGGGCAGGTCGCCGCGGCTGTGGGTGCGGTCGTGGATCAGGTCCCACAGGGCGAACGTCGACTGGGCGAGGGACTGCGAGGCGACGAGTCGCTCGCCGTCGGGCGGCAGGCGCAGCGAGAGGATCTCGGCGGCCGCGCTCGTCACCCGGCGGAACCGGGCGGCCTCGCGGTCGCAGAAGATGGCGCCCCAGTGGAACTCCGGGGTCTGCGCGACGGTCACGGTCTCGGGGAAGAGCACCGCGGAGTGGGTGTCGTAGCCGGGGGTGAAGTCCTCGAAGGCGACGGCCAGGAACTGCCGGTTGTCGAAGGTGCGCTCGGTCTCGGCCAGCCATGCGGGCCAGACGACGCGGAGGATCACGGCCTCGAAGACCTTGCCCGCGTTGCCGTTCTGCGTGTACATCGGGAAGACCACGAGGTGCTCGGTGCCGTCGACCCGATCCCGGTCCGGCCGGAAGGCCGCGAGGGACTCGTCGAACTCGGGGCGCTCGAAGCCGCCCTCGATCCACCGCCGGAAGTCGAAGGGCAGCGCGGCGAGGTACTCCGCGTCGTGGGGGAAGCGGGGGGCCAGCGCGGCGATCCGCATCACGATCTCGTCGACCAGGTCGCCTGCGCGGGTGTGATCGGCGGGGTCCGGAACGGCGCCGGACTCGTCCTGCAGGCCACGCAGTTCCTCCACCGCGGCCTTGAGCGCGGCCCAGTCCGGGCTGTCCGCCGCGCCGGTGCCGGCGTCCGCGGGCGTGTCCTCGTGCGCCCCGGCGGCCCAGGTGACGGCGTTGGCCCAGAGGGTGCGCTGGTCGAGGTCGTCGATCGAGTCGTCGCCGACGAGGTCGGAGTCCGCGAAGACGACGACGCGGCCGCGGTCGACCTGCAGCGCGGCGGCCAGCGGCCGGCCCGCGGGGGAGGCCGTGTCGCTCGTGCGGGCCAGCACGGTGGCGCCGGGCGATGCCGTGAGGTCGAGGACGCCGGTGCGGTAGAAGCAGGCGCCGTCGACCGCGGCGACGATGCCCTGCCCGTTCAGGTCGGGTGCGATCTCCGAGCGGACCCAGGTGGCGTTGCCGCCGTGCCGGCGGTCGCCCGCGGCCTCCTGCACGACCACCGATTCGACGTGGACCCCGAACCGCCCGAGCAGCTCGTCCAGGTTGTTGCCCGACGTCGCGGTGTCGCACTCGGCGAGTACGACGAGCCCGCCGCCGTCCCGGACGTACTGCTCGATCGCGTCGAGCTCGTCGGTGGCGTAGACGGGCGGCAGGTCACCGGTGACGCGCTCGACGCCCGGCCGCGCGAGGTGCGGGATCACGTAGACGTCGGCCGCGGCGAGCTCTGCGGCGCCGATGTGCGGTGCGACGGCGTCCGTCACCGTCATACCGCGGCGGCGGAGGGTGTCGACGGCCTCGGCCAGGCTGGCGTCGGCCGGGTTCGGGGGAACCATCTCGCGCGCCCGGTCCAGGGTGGTCGCCCACGCGCAGCTCCGGGCCTGCTCGACCTGGACGCGCGCGAACACCGCATCGTCTGACATAACCGTACCGGCCTTTCACCTCTTACGTGTATCTTGACGCAATCTTAACGCCAGAACACGTCCTGAGAAAGCGGAACGGCCGTCTGCGGGTCAGCCGCAGCCGCCCTGGACCACGGCCTTCGCGGTACCCACGAACTGGTAGAGGTAGATCAGCTCCCAGTCGGCGGGGCCGTAGTCGTAGTCGCGGGGCACCGCCCGCATGACCGTCTCGCCCGAGAAGCAGTTGCCGAAGATGTACCGCGACCGGGTCAGGTGATAGCCCCAGCTGATCACGATCACCGAGGACCAGCCGTGCTGCTTCGCGAGCCGCTCGGTGAAGATCGCCTCGCCGCGGGTGGTGCTCGGCACGGGCACCTCGCAGGTCACGCTGATGTCGCCCACGCGGGTGCCGCACAGCTCCCGCATCGTGCGGTCGTGGTCGTAGGGGTTCGAGAGCACGACGTTCTTCGCCCAGCCCTCCTGGGCCAGCCGGATGCCGTACTGCTCGCGGCCGTCGTGCTCGCCGCCGAGCACGATGATCGCGTCGACCTTGCGCAACGGATCCTGCCGGTCGACGCCGAACAGCACGTAGCCGACGCCGCCGACCGCGGCGAGGAGGAGGACCACGGCGAGCGTCGCGCCCCACAGGAGTCGTTGCAATCGCCGCACGTGGTCACCCTACCGGCGCTGGTCGGCGGCGCCGCCGGGGTGAGGGAGCGGTCACACCGGCGGGAGCGCGATGTACTTCGTGTTCAGGTACTCCTCGATGCCCTCGCTGCCGCCCTCGGATCCGAGGCCGGACTGCTTGATCCCGCCGAACGGGGCGGCCGGATCGGAGATGACGCCGCGGTTCACGCCGACCATCCCGGCCTGCAGCCGCCGCGCGACGCGCTGCGCCCGCCCGACGTTCTCCGTGAAGAAGTACGCGGCCAGCCCGTACTCGGTGTCGTTCGCCATGGCGACGCCCTGCTCCTCGGTGTCGAAGCCGACGATCGCGGCGACGGGACCGAAGATCTCGTCGCGGCGGATGCGGGCACCGTCGGGCAGGCCGTCGATGACGGTGGGCTCGTAGAAGAACCCGGCACCGTCGACGGGCTTGCCGCCCGTGCGGACGGTGGCGCCGGCGGCGACGGCCTCGTCGACGAGTGCGGTGATGGAGCCGCGCTGCTTGGCGTTGATGATCGGGCCGATGGCGGAGTCGGCCTCCCACCCGGGACCGACCCGCATCGCCGCGACGCGCTCGGTGAGCTTGGCGGTGAAGGCCTCGCGGATGCCGTTCTGCACCAGGATGCGGTTGGCGGCGGTGCACGCCTCGCCGCCGTTGCGCATCTTGGCGAGCATGGCGCCGTCGACGGCCTTGTCGAGGTCGGCGTCGTCGAACACCACGAAAGGGGCGCTGCCGCCGAGCTCCATCGAGGTGCGCAGCACGTTGTTCGCGGCCTGGGCCAGGAGGATCTTCCCGACGCCGGTGGAGCCCGTGAAGGAGACCTTGCGCAGCCGCGGGTCCTCCATGAGCCCGCCCGCGACGGTGGGCGCGTCCAGCGTGGGCAGCACCGACAGCACGCCGGCCGGCAGCCCCACCTCGGCGAAGACCTGCGCGAGCAGCAGCATCGTCAGCGGCGTGTCCTCGGCCGGCTTGACGATCACGGTGCAGCCGGCGGCCAGGGCGGGCCCGATCTTGCGGGTGCCCATCGCGAGGGGGAAGTTCCACGGCGTGATCGCCAGGCACGGCCCGACGGGCTCCTTGACGACGGCGATCTCGCCGGTGCCGGCGGGCGCCGTCGCGGTGCGGCCGCCGATGCGGACGGCCTCCTCGGAGAACCAGCGCAGGAACTCGGCGCCGTAGGCCACCTCGCCGCGGCTCTCGGGCAGGATCTTGCCCATCTCCAGGGTCATGAGCAGCGCGAAGTCGTCGGCGCGGGCGGTGACGGCCTCGAATGCGGCGCGCAGGATCTCGGCGCGCACGCGGGGCGCGGTGGCGGCCCACTCGTCGGCGACGGCGCTCGCCGCGTCCAGGGCGGCGGCCGCGTCGGCGGGCGTCGCGTTCGCGACCGCGGCGAGGACCTCGCCCGTCGCGGGGTTGACCACGTCGAAGGTGCGGCCGGACTCGCTCGGCGTCGAAGCGCCGTTCAGCCAGAGGCCGGTCGGGACGGAACGGAGCAGGTCGGTGACGTTCACGCGGCCGCCTCGCGGATCGCCGTCTCCAGCACGGTGAGGGCGTCGTCGAGCAGCTCGTCGCCGATCACCAGCGGGGGCAGCAGGCGCACGACGTTGCCGTAGGTGCCGCAGGTGAGGATCACGACGCCGGCGGCGAGGGCCTTGGCCGCGACGGCCTTCGTCAGCTCGGCGTCGGGCTCCGAGGTTCCGGGGTGGACCAGTTCGATCGCGATCATCGCGCCGCGGCCGCGGACGTCGCCGATCACGCCGACCTCGTCGGCGATGGCGCGCAAGCGGGCCACGGCCCGCTCGCCGATGGCGCGGGCGCGGGCAGGCAGCTGGAGGTCCTCCATCGTGTCCAGCGCGGCGAGCGCCGCGGCGCAGGCGACGGGGTTGCCGCCGTAGGTGCCGCCGAGTCCGCCGGCGTGCACGGCGTCGAGCAGGTCGGCGCGGCCGGTGATCGCCGACAGCGGCATGCCGCCGGCGATGCCCTTGGCCATGGTGATGATGTCGGGCACCACGCCCTCGTCCTCGCAGGCGAACCAGGCGCCGGTGCGGGCGAAGCCGGTCTGCACCTCGTCGGCGATGAAGACGACGCCGTTCTCCTTCGCCCACGCGGCGAGGGCGGGCAGGAAGCCGGGGGCGGGCACGATGAAGCCGCCCTCGCCCTGGATGGGCTCGATGATGATCGCGGCCACGGCGTCGCCGCCGATCTGCTTCTCGATCTGGCTGATCGCGCGGGCGGCCGCGGCCTTGCCGTCGGCGTCGAGGCCGGCCGCCGCGTCGCGGTACGGGTACGACATCGGCATCCGGTAGACCTCGGGCGCGAAGGGCCCGAAGTCCTTCTTGTACGGCATGGTCTTCGCCGTCAGCGCCATCGTCAGGTTGGTGCGCCCGTGGTAGGCGTGGTCGAAGGCGACGACGGCATCGCGGCCGGTGGCCAGGCGCGCGACCTTGATCGCGTTCTCGACGGCCTCGGCGCCCGAGTTGAACAGCACGGTGCGCTTGTCGTGATCGCCGGGCGTGAGCGCGTTGAGCCGCTCGGCCACCGCGACGTAGCCCTCGTAGGGGGTCACCATGAAGCAGGTGTGGGTGAAGTGCTGCGCCTGCGCGGCGACGGCTTCCGCGACCCGCGGGTCGGAGGCGCCGACGCTGGTCACGGCGATGCCGGAGCCCAGGTCGACGAGCGAGTTGCCGTCCACGTCCACGATGATTCCGCCGTCGGCGTCCGCGGCGTACACGGGCACCGACGAGCCGACCCCGCCGGCGACGGCGGACCGTCGGCGCTCGGCGAGGCGGGCCGACTCCGGTCCCGGCAGGGCGGTCACGAGGTTGCGGACCTGGGGCAGCCGGTAGCTGAGGGAGGGGGTCGTGGCGGTCATGGCAGGGTCTCCTTGTCGACGTCGACGGGGGCGATGGTGCGGCGGAGGGTCTCGCCGCGGAAGAAGGCGGGGTGGGTGGCCCGCCGGACGAACATGAGCACGGCCCCCAGCAGGAGCAGGCCGAACCCGATGTAGAAGACGAGCCCGATGCCGAACAGCGAGGAACCGCTGCCGTTCTCGGGATTCAGGCTCTCCTGCACCGAGATCACGAAGACGACCGCGAGGATCGTGCCGCCGATCAGCGGGAACAGGAACTTGTAGACGATGTTGTGCGGGCCGGTGAAGAGCTCGCGGCGGAAGAACCACACGCACGCGAAGGCGGTGATCCCGTAGTACCAGCAGATCATGATGCCCAGGGCGGCGATCGTGTCCAGCAGGGCGCGGTCGGAGAGCAGCTTCACCACGGCGTAGAAGACGCCGGTGATGACGCCGGAGACGACCGTCGCGTACGTCGGCACCAGGTACCGGGGGTGGATCGTCGCGAGCTTGCGCGGGAACGCGCCGTAGGAGCCCATCGCGAGCATCGTCCGGGCCGCGGGCAGGAACGTGGTCTGCAGGCTCGCGATCGACGAGGCGAAGATCGCGAGGAACAGCATGAGGCCGCCGAAGCCGCCCAGCACGGGGGTCGCCAGCGGGCGGAAGACGTTCTCGGAGTTGTCGGGATTGCCGAGCCCCACGCCCTCGGTCCCGACGCCCGCGTACATCATCACCGCGATCGCCACCAGCAGGTAGGTGATGAGGATCGAGACCACCGCGAGCAGGCCGGCGCGCCCCGGCACCGTCTTCGGATCCTTCGACTCCTCACCGAGCGTGAGGCACGTGTCCCAGCCCCAGAACGCGAAGATCGAGCCGGTGAGGCCGACGACGAAGGCCGCGATCGTGATGCCGGTGAAGGGGTTGAACCAGTCGAGGGAGAACGACAGCCCGGTGGGCACGCCGCGCGACCGCACGATCGCGGTGACCGCGAAGGCCACGAGAACCACCATCTGGAAGCCGACCAGCGCGTACTGGACCTTGGCGCTGGTCGTGACGCCGCGCCCCGAGATGTACGTGGCGATCACGATGAAGACCAGCGTGGTCGCGATGTTCACGAGCTTGTTGCCGGCCAGGTCGGCGATGCCGTCGTTGCTCATGACCTGGGCCAGGAACAGGTAGAAGTAGTCGACGGCGATCGCGGCCAGGTTCGACAGCACGATGATCGTGGCGAGCACCATGCCCCACCCGCACATCCAGCCCACGTACGGCCCGAAGGCCTTGGTGGACCACGTGAACGAGGCGCCGCAGTCCGGCACACGCGCGTTGAGCTCGCGGTACGCGTAGGCCGTGAGGAACATCGGGATGAAACCCGCGATGAAGATCGCGGGCATCTTCAGCCCCACCGACGCGACGATCAGGCCGATGCTCGCGGTGAGCGTGTAGCCCGGCGCCACCGTCGAGATGCCGAGCACGGCGCCCGCGAGGGTGCCGATCCGCCCCTTCGCCAGGCCCTTGTCGACGATCTCCGTCATGCGAGCCCGGCCCTGGGGACGACGACCATCGGGACGTCGAGGACGCGGAGCATCTTGGCGGCGGTGGAGCCCAGGAACAGGCGCCGCGGTGCGGCGAGGCGGCTCGAGCCCACCATGATCAGGTCGCCCGGGTGCCAGTCGAGGCCGTTGACGGCGTCCTCGACCGTGTCGCCCAGGACGACCACCGAGGAGACGTCGACGGTGCCGGACAGGCGGTTCCGGGCCTCGTCGAGCACCGCGGCGGAGTGCCGGCGGGCCTCCTCGAGCTTGGCCTCGTCGCCCTGCCGGGCCGTCGGCATGAGATCGACGGCGATGAGCGAGACGAGGCGCAGCGGCACGCCCGCCCGCTCGGCACCGGCGATGGCGGCGTCGAGCAGCTCCTCCGCGCCCGGCCGCGCGCCCACGGCGCAGGTCACCGATCGCACCCGCTCGGCCCTGCTGTGCCGCTGGCCGCGCGGGGCCAGTGCGACGGCGACCGGGGAGGAGTGGATGAGGTCGTTGACCACGGGGCCGAGCGAATGCCGGCCCAGGAGGCCGCCGCCGGTCGCGCCGACGCACACGATCGCCGCGTCGAGGCGCTGCGCCTCGGCGATGACGCCTTCCGCGATCGAGTCGTACACGCCGATGTGCGTGGACACCTCGACGTCGGCCGGAACCTGCTCGCGCGCCTGCGCGAGCCAGGCCTCGGCCTGGTCGGTGAGCACCTGGTCCACGAGGTCGCCGGAGACGAAGGCGCCGGTCTGATCGGGCGGGACCACCATGCCGAGCGCGAGTTCCGCGCCCAGGGAGCGGGCGAGCTGCACGCCCAGGGCGACCGCATCGCGGCCGCCGTCGGTGGCGAGGTAGGCGACGTAGACCTTCATTTCTCTCCCTCACAACAGGCGGATCCGGCGGCGGCACCGTCGGTCTCGGTGGAACAGCAGGACGTGGACTTCGCGGGGGTGGGCGCCACGTCGATCGACGGGTTCCGGTCGAAGAAGCCGAAGGGCTTGAGCCAGAAGCTCACCGTGTCGGCCGGCATGATCGGCCAGTCCTCGGGCCGGGTGATGTGGTGGATGCCGAACGTGTACCAGAGCACCACGTCGGTGTTCTCGATCGACCGGTTCGCCGCGGTCCACGCAGGCAGGCCCATGCCGCCGCCGCCCTGGTTCACGAATTCGCCGGCGGGCCAGCGCTCCTCGCGGTCGTTCGGGGTGACCCACAGCGTGTGCTCGATGGCGCGGCAGCGGTCGAGGATCGGCGAGGCCGGATCGAACATCGCGGGGACGTTCGCGGAGGCGACCAGCTTGTACGACGGGGACGTGCCGAGCCCCGTCTTCACGTTGTCGTTGACCACCTTCCACGAGCGCTGCGTGGGGTAGTGCGGGTCCTGCTTGCCCTCGGACTCGGTGCGCAGCGGCGTGTTCACCTGCTGCAGCGACAGGCCGTACGGGTTGTCCGGCCCGGTGGGCACCATCTGCGTCTCGGACCGGTAGACGGTGTTGTTCTCGCCGTCCACGTCGAGGTCCATGCGTGCGACGATGAAGTGCTGGTGGAACGGCGCGTACGTGCGCTGATCGACGAGGGTGCCGTGCGGGTGCGAGCCGCCCTCGGGGAAGTGGCTCACGACCATGATGCCGGTGGCCCGCACCTCGCACTCGATGTTGCCGTCCTCGTAGAACCGCCAGTAGGTGAGGTACTCGTAGTTCGCGACGGTGACGTGGAAGGAGACCGTGAGCCGGCGCATGCGGCGGACCTCGGCGCCGGCGTGGTGGTCCACGTGCTTCCAGAGGACGGCGTTGTCCTCCTCGTGGATGCAGATCGCATTGGCGATGTCGTAGGGCTCGCCCTTGCTGTCGTGGAGCGTGGCGTCCAGGTACCGGATCTCGCCGAGGCAGTCGCAGCCCAGCGCCAGCGAGGTGGTCATGAAGCCGAGGCCCCACTCGCCGATGTCGAAGGCGGTGCGCCGGTAGTGATCCTCGCAGTGGTCGCGGTAGGGGACCATCATCTCGGCGAAGGAGAGCCGGTGCGCGATCTTGCGCACGTTCCCGTTGTCGTTGTAGGTGATCGCGTGCAGCGTCATGCCCTCGCGGTAGTTGAAGCCCACCCGCAGCGACCAGTTCTGCCAGGTGAGCTTGTTGCCCTCGAGAGTGAAGCCGGGGCCCTCGGGCTGGGTGATCTCGAGTGGCTTGCGCTCGGGGCGGGTGCTCGCCTCGCGGAGTTCCTTGGGCAGCATCCGCGGCACGTACTCGCCCATGATCTCGGGGCGGTCCACGCGGAAGGTGTCCTCGATGCGCAGCAGCTCCATCGTGTTCAGGTCGATCACGCAGTGGAAGCCGTTGACGGGACCGGCGTAGGGGTTGGCACCGTCGGACCCGCGGACCCAGGTGTCGGACCAGCCGATCCGGCGCCCCGCGAACTCCTCCGGGATGAGCACCGCGCCGTACGTCCAGGTGTCCATGAACACCAGCGACATGTCGGTGATGCCGCGCGCGGCGAGCGCCGCGATGACGTCGGGGTGCGCGCGCAGGGCCTGATCGGCCTCGTCCCACTCGTCGACGGTGACGTTCGCCTGCACGTCCGGGATGTGGTCGAACGACGTCACGGTGCCGGAGGTCAGCGAGACGCGGGCCTTGTAGGTGCGGTTGGCGGTGCGGTCGAAGAGCACCGCGACGGCGACGCGCTCGGCCGGCGTCCCGTCGGTGTCGAAGGCGGTGATCTCGGCCTTGCTCGGCTCGAACATCTCGATCGAGGCGTAGCGCCAGTCGGCGTTCACGCCGTGCTCGCGGGCGAGCAGCGCCGTGACGGCGCGGATCTCGTCGGCGGAGAGGGGATCGAGCGGGTGGGCGGCGGGGGAGGCGTTCTGCATCGCGGGGGTGCCTTTCTCGGCGGCTTCGGCGGGCGGTGATCGGCGGTGCGGTCGGGGTCAGTCGTTGCTGCTCATGACGTGCTTGATTCGGGTGTAGTCCTCCAGGCCGTACGCCGACAGGTCTTTGCCGTAACCCGAGTGCTTGAATCCGCCGTGCGGCATCTCCGCGACGAGCGGGATGTGGCAGTTGATCCACACCGCGCCCGCGTCGATCCGGATGCTCATCCGGTTCGCGGTGGCGTGATCGGTGGTCCAGACGCTGGACGCGAGGCCGTACTGCACGCCGTTCGCGAGCGCGACCGCCTCGTCCTCGGTCGCGAAGGGCTGCACGGTGATGATGGGGCCGAAGGTCTCCTCCTGCACGATCGCGTCGTCCTGCCGCACGCCCGTGATGACCGTCGGCTCGACGTAGAAGCCCGTCTCGCTCGCGCGCTTCCCGCCGGTCGCCACCGTCGCGTGCGCGGGCAGCGCCGCCAGCTTCTCCATGACGCGGCCGAAGTGGTGCACGTTGTTGAGGGCCCCGTAGAAGGCGTCCGGATCGTCGGGGGCGCCGGGCCGCAGGGTCTGCGCCTGGGCGACCAGGGCCGCGACGAAGGCGTCGTACACGGATTCGTGCACCAGCGCGCGGGTCGCGGCGGTGCAGTCCTGGCCGGCGTTGAAGAACGCGGCCTGCGCGATGCCCTCGGCCGCACGGGCGACGTCCGCGTCGCCGAAGACCACGGCGGGCGCCTTGCCGCCGAGCTCCAGATGCGCGCGCTTGAGGTCGGTCGCGGCGGCGGTGGCCACGGCGATCCCGGCGCGGACGGAGCCGGTGATCGCGACCAGTCCGAGCGCGGGGTCGCCGACCAGCCGGGCGCCGACGGCACCGTCGCCGAGCACGACGTTGAGGACGCCGTCGGGGAGGATGTCCTGCGCGATCCGCGCCAGCACCAGCGTCGACTCGGGCGTGGTGTCGGAGGGCTTGAGCACCAGGGTGTTCCCCGCGGCGAGGGCGGGCGCGATCTTCCAGATCGCCATCATGAACGGGTAGTTCCACGGCGTCACCTGGCCGACGACGCCGATCGGCTCGCGCCGCACGTACGAGGTGAAGCCCTCCATGTACTCGCCGGCCGCGCGGCCCTCGAGCAGGCGGGCGGCGCCGGCGAAGAAGCGCACCTGGTCGGCGCAGACCAGGACCTCCTCGGACTTCACCATGGCCGCGAGCTGGCCGGTGTTGCGGACCTGGGCGGCGACGATCTCGTCGGCGTGCTCCTCGATGGCGTCCGCGAGCTTGAGCAGCGCGGCCTGGCGGGCGCTCGGCGTGGTGCGGCCCCAGGTGAGGAACGCGCGCTCGGCCGCGGCGACCGCGGCGGCCACCTCCTCGTCGGTCGAGACGGGGGACACCGCGACCACGGCCTCGGTGGCCGGGTCGACGATGTCGATCGACGCGGACGACGCCGAGTCGACGAACGCTCCGTCGATGAAGTTCTGGAGGCGGTCGGACATCGCGGCCCTTTCGGTGGGGGACGGGGAAGTCCTCTCACTGTGCGCTGGGTCACTGGGCCGCGCATCTGCCAGAATGGCGAAATCGACGACGTCGACTCGACGGATTGGAGCGGCATGGCGGTCACGGTGCGCTGGCTGCTGGGGCAGCGCGACCTCGGCCTCGGGCTGCGCGCGGGCGCGGCGGCGACGGACGTCCCGATCACCTTCGTCATCACCACCGAGCTCGCCGACCCCACCCCGTGGCTCACCGGCGGCGAGATGCTCCTGACCACGGGCATCGGCATCCCGCCCGGCGACGAGGGCTGTCGGGAGTACGTGCGGCGCCTGACCGACCGCGGCGTCTCCGGGCTGGGCTTCGGCGTGGGCGTCTCCCGCGCCAGCGCACCGTCGGCCCTGGTCGACGCGGCCGACGAGTTCGGGCTCGCACTCGTGGACGTGCCCCTGCCGACGCCCTTCGTGGCCGTCGCGCGCACCGTCATCGACGAGATCGCGCGACGCGCGAACGCGGCGCAGGCGGCGGCGGGCCGGGCCCAGCAGCGCATGACCCGCGCGGCGGTCGCGGGCGGGCCGTCGGCGACGCTGCGCGAGCTGTCGGTGGGATCCGGTGGCGCGGCACTCCTCCTGGATCGCGGCGGGCGCGTGGTCCAGGCGCATCCGGCGGAACTCGATCCGGCGGTCGCGCGCGAGGTGGGTGAGCAGGCGCGCGCGCACGTCGCGGCGTCCGCGGTCGGGCCCGTGACGGCGCCGTCGACCGACCCGGCCGCCCGGCACGGCACCATCGTCACCCAGCCCATCCGCGTGGGCGACCGCGGCCACGGCCACCTCGGGGTGGTGCTGCCGCGCGAACCCTCGGCGACGGACCACGTGCTCATCGGCCACGCCAATTCCCTGCTCGCGCTGGACTTCGAGCGACCGCTGCGGCTGCGGCTCGCGCAGTGGCGGATGAACGCCGCGGCCCTGCGCCTGGTCCTGTCCGCGGGTGGGGACCTCGACGAGGCCGCGCCCTTGGTCGCGGAGGCGGCGGATCCGTCCGGGGTCCGCGCGCTGATGATCCGCGGGGGTGCCGACCCGGAGGCGGTGATCGCCGCGGTCCGGGCGGCGCTGCACGACGCGGGCCGCCCGGTGTTCGTCTCCGAGGCGGCCGGCCCGGGCGGCGTGGTGGCGCTCCTCGGCGGCGACGACGGCCCCGCCTTCGCCGACGCCCTGGTCGCGGGCCTCGCGCCGGGCGAGCGCGGCCGGCTGCAGCTCGGGCTCGGGGCGCCGCACGCGCCGGGCGCGGTGGCCGAGGCGGTCGCGGCGGCGGAACTCGCGGCCCGCGCGGCGCGGCCGGGGGGCGGCACCGTCGACGCCGCGGCGCTGGCCGGGCGGACCCTGTTCACGGACCCCGGCACCCGCGACGCCCTCGCGCGGCTCGACCGCGCGCTGCTGGACCCGCTGCGCGCGCACGACGGCCTCACCGAGGCGCTCCGGGCGTACCTCGAGCACCACGGCCAGTGGGAGGGGACGGCCGCGGCGCTGGGGGTGCACCGGCACACGGCCCGGGCGCGGGTGGAGCGGGCGGAGGAGCTGCTCGGGGTGGACCTGAAGTCGGCGCGGGTGCGGGCCGAGCTGCTACTGGCGCTGTTGCTCGGCGACGAGTAGCGCCCGCAGGCCCTCGATGAGCGCCGCGAGCCCCAGGTCGAAGGCCTGCAGCGAGCGCTCCGGGCCCGACGGTGCCGCGGCGAGGGCCCGGCGCAGGTCGTCGGTCGCGGCCTCGTCGTCGTCCACCGCGATGGGGACCTCGGGCGCCGAGACGTCGAGCGCCGCCCCCAGGAGGAAGTTCTCGACGCCGACGACGATGCCCATGACCTGCTCGATCGGGAACCCGGCGCGGAGCAGGCCGGCGGTCGCGGCCGCGTACATCGCGAGGTTCTGCCGCCCCCCGATGGTCTCGGTGGCGAGCAGGCGGACCGCGGCGGGGTGCGCGGCGAACGCGGTGCGGTAGGTGCGGGCCCAGGTGTCGAGGGCGCGGTCCCAGGGCTCCGTCGCGAAGCACGTGGCGTCGATGTCGGCGGTCACGAGGTCGCGGACCAGGCCGATGACGCCGGCGCGGCCGTCGACGTGGTGGTAGATCGACGAGACCTGGACGCCGAGCCGGCGGGCGAGCGCCGGCATGCTCAGCGCGCCCTCCCGGTCGACGAGCTCCAGGGCCGCCGCGCCGATCGAGGCGCGGTCGAGTTGCGGGGTGCTCGGCCGGCCGACGCGTCTGCTCACCTGCACGAACCTACCTGACGCGAGGCCTAATCGACAGGCTTTCGATTTGCCTCTTGTGGCGGCGGTCACCCGGGGCTATCGTTTATCGAAAGCCTATCGATAAATTCTGGAGGAACCGAGATGGAGCTCATCGTCGCGCCGGGGGTTCCGGCGTCGCCCGCCCGCGTGGACGCCCCCGAGCGGGAGCCGCTGCGCGTCGCGCTCGTGCAGCACCGCTGGCACGACGACGCCGCGCTGCTGGCGGCCGAGCTCACCGATGCCATCGGGCAGGCGGCCGGGGCGGGGGCGAAGGTCGTCTTCCTCTCCGAGATCACGCTGCTGCGCTACCCGGCGTTCGAGCGCGGCGGCGCGCAGCCCAGCGCCCTCGCCGAGGACCTGCTGACCGGGCCCACCTTCGCCCTCGCGGCCGCCGCGGCGAAGCAGCACGGCGTGGTGGTGCACGCCTCGCTCTACGAGCGCCACCCCGACGCGGAGCCGCTCGGCTACAACACCGCGATCATGGTCTCCCCTTCCGGCGAGCTGCTGGCGCGCACCCGCAAGCTGCACATCCCGGTCACCGCCGGCTACTACGAGGACACCTACTTCCTGCGCGGCCCGGCGCAGGCCGACGGTGCCGACCCGTACCCCGTGCACGCGCCCGCCGAGCTCGGCGGCGCCCGCTTCGGCCTCCCCACCTGCTGGGACGAGTGGTTCCCGGAGGTCGCGCGGGCGTACTCCCTGGGCGGCGCCGACGTCATCGCCTACCCCACGGCGATCGGTTCCGAGCCCGATCACCCCGAGTTCGACACCGCCCCGCTGTGGCGGCAGGTGATCGTCGGCAACGGCATCTCGAGTGGCACCTTCATGGTGGTGCCCAACCGGTGGGGCGACGAGGGAGCGATCACCTTCTACGGCAGCTCCTTCATCTCCGACCCGTACGGCCGCATCCTCGTCGAGGCGCCCCGCGACGCCTCGGCCGTACTCGTGGCCGACCTCGACCTGGACCAGCGGCGCGACTGGCTGACCCTGTTCCCCTTCCTCGCCACGCGCCGGCCCGACACCTACGGCCCGCTCGTCGAGCCCGTCGAGGCGAACGGCCCGCTGGGGGGTGCGCGATGACGTGGCGCATGCCGTCGGAGACGGCGCCCCAGACCCGCACGTGGATGGCCTACCCGTCCGCCGGCTACTCCCTCGGCGACACCGCCGAGGAGCAGCACTCCGCCCGCGCCACGTGGGCGGCGGTGGCGAACGCGATCGTCGACTTCCAGCCCGTGACGGTCGTCGTGGACCCCGCCGAACGCGCGGCAGCGGCGGGGTACCTGTCCGGCCGCGTCGAGATCGCCGAGGCGCCGCTCAACGACGCCTGGATGCGCGACATCGGGCCGACCTTCGTCGTCGACGAGGCCGGCCGGCTCGGCGCCGTCGACTGGGTCTTCAACGGCTGGGGCGGCCAGTCCTGGGCGACCTGGGACCGGGACAGCCGGATCGGGCGGTTCGTCGCCGACCTCGCCGGCGCCGAGTACATCGGGTCCGAGCTGGTGAACGAGGGCGGGGGCATCAACGTCGACGGTGCCGGGACCGTCCTGCTGACCGAGACCGTCCAGCTGGATCCGGGTCGCAATCCGGACCTGACGAAGGCGCAGGTGGAGGCCGAGATGGCGCGCACGATCGGTGCGACGCACGCCGTGTGGCTGCCCTTCGGGCTCGCCCGCGACTCCGACACCTTCGGCACCCGCGGCCACGTCGACATCGTCGCGACCATCCCGTCGCCGGGCACCGTCCTGCTGCACGACCAGCGCGACCCGTCGCACCCCGACCACCCGCGGTGCGCCGCGCTGCGGGAGACGTTCGCGGGGTCGACCGACGCCGCGGGCCGGGCCTGGGAGGTCCTCTCGGTCCCCGCCCCGACGGTGCTCCGCGACGACGAGGGCTTCGTCGACTACAGCTACATCAACCACGTCGTGGTCAACGGCGCGGTGGTGGCCTGCTCCTTCGACGACCCGAACGACGCCGTGGCGGTGGAGGTCCTGGCGGCCGCCTACCCCGGACGCGAGATCGTCACCGTCGACGCGCGGCCCCTGTTCGCCCGCGGCGGCGGCATCCACTGCATCACGCAGCAGCAGCCCGCGGTCTGACCGGGCCGTCCGCGGTCAGCGGTCGTCGGCGGCGGTTCCGAGCAGGGCACCGAGCATGCGCGCCTGCGTCCGGTTGCAGTCGGCCTCGGAGAGGCGGCGGCGCTCGACGAGGTGGAAGATCGTGCTCCACCCGAGGACGGTGTCGATCGCATCGATGAGGCCGGGGTCGGGGGCCCGGTCGAGTTCGGGCGCGAAGGCGCGGGCCCACGTCGACCGGATGAGCTCCTCGGTCTCGCTCATCGACGCATCGATCGCGGGCACTCGGACGGCCGCGATCAGCCCCGCCGGCCGCACGTGTCGTTGGAGCCGGTAGATCGCCATGCTCTGCGCGACGGCCGCGTCGATCCGATCGGACAGGGGACCCGTCGGCTCGATCGCGGTCACCAGCGCGCGGACCTGGTCCGCCTGTCGCTCGGCCACGGCGGTCCGGAGATCGTCCAATCCCGGGAAGTGGACGTACACGCTGCGCTCCGACGTGCCGGCCCGGGCCGCTACCTGCTTCGCGGTGGGATCGCCCGCGCCCGCGGAAACCAGGTCCAACGCGCCCGCCACCAGGGCCGCGCGCGTCTCCTCGGGATTGCGGCGACGGCGCGGGGCTGCGTCGGGCATCCGCGTGCTCCTCCTGGTCGACGGTGCGCCCGGTGTGCCCCGGTCGGGCCTCCGGTGCGGTGGCGTGCGCCTCCATTGTGGCCGATCCGGGCGCGCGATCCGCTATTGCAGTCATACTGCAATAGAAAGATCGTGGCGCCGCCGGCGCCGCCCGCCGACTGAACCAGGACATCCATGCGCGACCACAGCACTCCGCCCGCCGACCCGACCGTCGTCTCCCGCCGCCGCGCGATGGGACTCGGTGCCGCCGCCGTGGCCGTCTTCGGTGTCGGCGCCACCGCCTCGTGCTCCACCGGCGGGACGTCCACCGGCCCGGCCCTCGCACCGTCGGCGAAGCAGACCGATCCGACACGGCACGCGATCGATGCCAACAACCGGATGCGCGACGCCCTGCCCTTCGCCGACACCACCGACTTCGCCGATGCGGACCGCGGCTTCCTGCGCGGTCCCGCGAGTGGTGTCATCAAGGATGAGCAGGGGAAGGTGGTGTGGGACATGGACTCCTACGGCTTCCTGCGTGGCGAGTGCCCGCCCTCGGTGAACCCCAGCCTGTGGCGGCAGTCGCAGCTGAACACGCGGCAGGGCCTGTACGAGGTGGCCCCGGGCATCTACCAGCTGCGCGGGCTCGACCTCTCGGTCATGACCGTCGTCGAGGGCGCCACCGGCATCATCGTCATCGACCCGCTCATCTCGAAGGAGACCGCCGCCGCGGGGCTCGGTCTGTACCGGGCGCAGCGCGGTGCCGATCGCCCCGTCGTCGCCGTGGTCTACAGCCATTCGCACGTCGATCATTTCGGCGGCGTCCTGGGGGTGACGACGGCCGACGAGGTCGAATCGGGCCGGTGCGCCGTCATCGCCCCGTCCGGCTTCATGGACGAGGCCGTCGCCGAGAACGTCTACGCCGGAACGGCGATGACGCGCCGAGCGACCTACATGTACGGCGCCGCGCTCCCCAAGGGGCCGCGCGGTTCGGTGGGCGCCGGCCTCGGACAGACCACGTCGCTCGGGGACAAGGGCCTGATCGCCCCGACGGTGTCGATCGATCGGACGGGCCGGGCGGAGACGGTGGACGGCGTCGAGCTGGTCTTCCAGCTGACCCCGGGAACCGAGGCCCCGGCCGAGATGAACATCCACCTGCCGGGCATGCGTGCCCTGTGCGTGGCGGAGAACGCCTCGCACACCATGCACAACGTGCTCACGCTGCGCGGCGCGCTGGTCCGTGATGCCCGCGTGTGGGCGCGCTACCTCACGGAGACGATCAACCTCTACGGCCGCCGGGTCGACGTCTGCTTCGGCTCGCACCACTGGCCGACCTGGGGTACCGAGCGGATCGTCCAGTACCTGAGCGCGCAGCGCGACCTGTACGCCTACCTGCACGACCAGACGCTCCGGCAACTCAACCAGGGCCGGGTCGGCAGCGAGATCGCGGAGGACTTCGCACTGCCGCCCGCGCTCGAGCGGACCTGGTCGACCCGAGGCTACTACGGCTCCGTCAGCCACAACGTCAAGGCGATCTACCAGCGCTACATGGGCTGGTTCGACGGCAATCCGGCGCACCTCTGGGAGCATCCGCCCGTCGAGAGCGCGACGCGCCACGTGGCGGCGATGGGCGGAGCGGACGCCGCGCTGCGCATCGCGCAGGAGGCGTACGACGACGGCGACTTCCGGTGGGCCACGCAGGTGGCGGACTATGTGATCTTCGCCGACGCCGGAAACGAGACCGCGAAACGGCTGCAGGCCTCGACCTTCGAGCAGTTGGCGTACGCCACGGAGAACGCCACGTGGCGGAACTTCTACCTCAGTGGCGCCCACGAACTGCGCAACGGCAAGATCCCGCCGTCGTCGGCCGTGGCCACGCCGAGCCTGACCGCGGCGCTGACGGTCCCGCAGCTCTTCGACGCCGTCGCGCTGCGGATCGACGGGCGCAAGGCGTGGGACGTCGTGGCCGTCATCGACTGGGAGATCACCGACGTGCCGGGGCAGGTGTACCGCACCGAACTCCGCAACGGCGTGTTCACCCACTTCGAGACGGCGGGGTACGAGGGGCTGCCGGCGGCCGGCACCGTGGTGCGGGTGTCGAAGCAGGCGCTGGCGCAGTTGCTCGGCGGGACGAATGCGACTGAGCTGGTCCACGCCGGCAAGCTCCGCATCGTGGGCCCGCCCGATCCGCTCGCGGCGCTGCGTTCGGTCACGGACGAGCCCGATCCGGCCTTCTCGATCGTCACGCCGTGACGCGCTAGGGTCTCCTCACTGGTGGAACGCCCGGAACAGGGGAGACGATGACGGCGTTGACGATCGCCGCGATGGTGATCGCCGGATTCGGCGCGGGCCTCATCGGCTACATCACCGGGCTCGCCTCGATCGTCTCCTACCCCGCGCTGCTCGCGTTCGGCCTCTCCCCGGTCGCGGCCAACGTCACCAACACCGTCGCGATGGTGGCTGTGGGTGGCGGGTCGATCGCCTCGTCGGCGTCGGAGCTCGCGAAGGACCGCTCGCAGATGCGGTCGCTGGCCGCGCTGGCGGTCGCCGGAGGCGCGGCCGGATCCGCGCTGCTCCTCCTCGCGCCGGGCGACACCTTCGAGCGGGTGGTGCCCGTCCTCATCGCGATCGCGGCGATCGCGATCCTGCTGCAGCCGCACCTGCACGAGCGCCCGGCGGTGCGGCGCCTCGCGCGGTTGTACCCGGCGGGCGTCTTCCTGGTCGCGGTGTACGGCGGCTACTTCGGCGCGGGCGCGGGCGTGCTGATCCTGGCGCTCACCCTGCTGGCCACGTCCGAACCCCTGTGGCGCGCGGCGATGCTCAAGAGCTACGCCCTCGGCCTCGCGAACCTCGCGGCCGCGCTCGGGTTCGCGGTGTTCGGGCCCGTGCACTGGCCCGCGGCGATCGCGATGGCGATCGGCGGCTTCGCCGGCGGGTGGTGCGGCCCGCCCGTCGTGGCTCGCATCGACGCTGGGAAGCTGCGGGTGGTGGTGGCGATCTGCGGCCTCGGCCTCGCCGCGTGGCTCGCCCGCGTGTGGTTCTGAGGTTCTGCGACACGATCGTGACGCGGCCGGGACGATACGAAGGTCCGGCCGCCGCACCCGCGTCGGAGGATCGCGTCATGATCGACTCCGATGCCGCGACGCGGGCCCGCGGATCCCTGGTGGACCGCCTGCCCGACGAGCTGCGGGTCGTCCTGCTCCTGCGGATCGTGCAGGGGCGCAGCGTCGCCGAGTGCGCCGAGGTGCTCACGATGACGGAGGGCCAAGTGCTGCTCACGCAGCACCGGGCCCTCTCCGTCCTGCGCGCCCGCCTCGGGACGCCGTGATCGTCAGGTGCGGTCGGCGGACCGTCGGACGTGGAAGTCCGCGTCGTCGGGCGCGGACAGCATGCGCACCATGGTCTTCCGGTCGAAGGGCCACAGGTCGATCGACCCGCCCTCGGTGAAGTACCAGGAGTTGCAGCCGGTGTTCCAGACCGTCGGGCCCATGGCCTCCGCCACCAGCCGGTTGAAGACCGCCGTGGCCTCCTCGGTGACCTCCACCGCCCGGACCTCGCCGCGGCGGAATCGATCGAGCCACTGCGCGATGTACTTCGCCGTGAGGTCGGCCGAGAACTGCAGGGAGATGGACCCCGTGGGGGAGTTGGGGCCGAGCACGGTGAACAGGTTGGGGAAGCCGGGGATCGCCGTCATGCAGTAGGCGCGGGGGCCGTCGGCCCAGGCGTCGTCGAGCTTCACGCCGTCGCGGCCCGTGACGCGCATGGGCCGCATGTAGTCGTGTGCGCGGAAGCCGGTGGCGAGCACGAGGAGGTCAGCCTCGTGGAGCTTTCCGTCGGCGGTCCGGATGCCGGTCGGTTCGATCCGCTGAATGCCGTCGGTCACCAGGGAGGCGTTGCGGGCCTTGAGCGCCGAGTAGTAGGTGCCGGAGACGACCTGTCGCTTGCAGAGCGGCTCGTAGTCGGGCGTGAGGTCATCCCGCAGCGACGGCGGGACCTGCGCGCGGAGGGACAGCCGTGCGTAGGCCTGCACGGCGCGCCGCCGCCAGGAGGGCTTGGTCACGACGTCGGCGAGGATGCCCGAGCCCCAGAGCAGCCCCTGGTGCACCTGGTCGAGCAGCCCCGGAACCCGCTCGAACAGCGCTGTGACGGCGCCGATCTGGGGGATCCGCATCGGTGCCCAGAGCACCCACTGCGGCGACCGGACGAAGTGCGTGAGGTGCTTCGCCGCCGGCTGCAGCGCCGAGACCACTTGCACGCCGGTCGATCCGGTGCCGATGACGGCGATCCGGCGGCCCTCGGTGACCAGGGAGTCGTCCCAGCGCGCGGTGTGCACGACGTCGCCGGCGAAGTCGGCGAGGCCCTCGATGTCGGGGATCGCGGGGTTGTGCAGCACGCCGGTGGCGCAGACGACGAAGTCGGCCGTCATCGTCTCGCCGGTGTTCAGGGTGAGCGACCAGGTGGCGGAGGCGTCGTCGAACTCGGCAGCGAGCACCTCGGTGTTGCAGCGGATCCGGTCCTGCAGGCCCAGCTGTTCGACCACGTCGCGGTGGTACTGCTGGATCTGCGGGCCGGTGGCCCAGATCTTCTCCCAGTCGGGCTTCGGGGCGAAGGCGAACTGGTAGATCTGCGAGGGCACGTCGCAGGTGAGCCCGGGGTAGTGGTTCCAGAACCAGACGCCGCCCACGTCGGCGCCCTTCTCCAGGACCACCCAGTCGGTGAATCCCTTCTCCTGCAGGACGTGCGCGGTCGAGATGCCGGCGACGCCGGCGCCGATGACCACGATGCGGGGCTCGGTCATCGCGCCTCCTCCAGTCCGCGGCGGACGGCGAGCGGGGCGGTGCGCTGTGCGGCCGCGAAGGCCTCCGCCCGCTTGCCCCGGGCCATGAAGTTCGCTCCGAGGCCGGCGAGATCGGCACCGTCGGGCGCGATGACGGTGACCTTCTGCCCCCGGGCCCGCGCCACGGCGACCTCGTTCCAGAGGACCTGTGACATGGGGCGGCGCAGCGCCGCGTACTCCAGGAGGCCGCCGAGGCCCGGGCCGCGGACGCCGGGCGCCGAGGCCATGGAGACGACGGCGACGATCTCGTCCGCGTCCTGCGGGGTGACGAGGTCGACCGAGGCGGTCGAGGCGGCACCGCCGTCGACGTAGGTGCGGCCCTCGATCTCGACGGGCGGCATCCACGCGGGGATCGCCCACGACGCGCGGAGGGCCTGGCCGGCAGTGGCTTTCGGGGCCCCGGGCGCGCCGAAGGCGACGCGCTCGCCGGTGGCGGGTTCGTAGGCCACGAGCCGGGCCTTCGGCGGCACGAGCGCCCCGGGCCCGACGGTGGCGTCGGCGAGCTCCTGCAGCCACGTCGCATCACCGCGGCCGCGCGGGGCGACGCCGGTCAGCGGCGCGTGCCCGCCGCGGCGGGTCCACAGGGTCGACGGGTCGGCGGGCAGCGAGAACGGGATCCGCGGCAGCGGCGCCGGCGTGGCGGCGAGGTGGTGGTGCAGCACGGGCGATCCCGCGTGCCCCTCCTGCATGGCGACGAGGTCCTGGACCGAGAAGGCCTGCAGGGCGGTGATGATCTCCGAGCCGGCGGAGGTGCCCTGGAGCACGTCCGCCTCGCGCACGTCCCAGCCCAGCTGCTCCTCGAGCGCGGCAAGCGCGGCGATGGTCCACGCCCCGCCGATCGTGCCGCCGCAACCGATCACGAGCGCGCGGGTCACCGGGCGGCCTCCCCGTCGGTCAGGGCGGCGTGATCCGCGTGGTCGGTGGCCTGCCGGGCGATGCGGTCGGTGTAGGCCTTGCGGGCCGCGGCGTCGAGGGCGAGCGTGCGCCGGTCGTCGACCAGCTTGCGGGCGAGGCGTTCGATCGGCTCGGGGACGAAGGCCTCGACGAGGCTCCAGCCCGGGGCGACCCACTTCGGGACGGACGTGCGCGCCGCGCGGGTGCGCAGGGTGTCGAGGATCGCCGCGGCCACGTCCTCGGGGTCGACCGTGGGCATGCCGCCGCCGAGCTGGGCGCCCGAGGAGAGCTCGGTGCGGACCGCGGACGGGAGTATCGCGCAGACGGCGACGCCCGCGACCTCGTACTCGCGGCGGGCGGCGAGGGAGGCGCCGAGCGCGGCGAACTTACTGGCGTTGTAGGTGACCATGCCGGGGATCGGGATCATCCCGGCCATCGACGCGACGTTCACGACGTGGCCGCCGCCGGCCTCGGCCATCCCGGGGATCACCGCGCGCATCCCGTTGAGCATGCCGCGCACGTTGACGTCGAGGATGAGGTCGGTGGTGGTCTCGGACTCCTCCTCGAAGTGCCCGAGCGGCATGACGCCGGCGTTGTTGATGAGCACGTCGACCGGGGCGTCGAGGCCGGCGACGAGCGCCGCCCAGGACGCGCGGTCGGTGACGTCGAGGCGGGCGGCGCGCGAGCCGGGGATCGTCGCCGCGGTGGTCTCCGCGACGTCGAGGTCGACGTCGGCGAGCACGACGCGGGCGCCGTGCTGCGCGAAGAGGCGTGCGGTGGCGGCGCCGATACCGCGGGCGCCGCCGGTGATGACGACGAGCGCACCGTCGAGCCGGGCGAGGTGGTCGCGAGAAGAGAACAGGTTCATGTGACCGACAGTATCCGAATACTGCGAGTTTTTGAATACCCTGTCGCGTATTCTTCTCCCGTGGCCAGGCTGACCAGGGTGGAACAACGCGCGCAGACCCGCGCCGACCTGCTGATCGCCGCGCGCGATCGCTTCCTGGAGGTCGGGTACGCCGCCGCGAGCCTGGAGGACATCGCCGACCGAGCCGGATACTCCAAGGGGGCCGTCTACTCCAACTTCGTCGACAAGCCGAACCTGTGCCGCGAGGTGCTGCAGGCCATCCATGACGAGAAGATCGGCGAGCTCGCCGGCGTGGTCACGGGTGAGGGGCAGTTGCAGGACCGCATCGATCTGCTCGCCGACTGGGTGCAGCGGACCGCCGGCGACGTGGGCTGGACGATGCTCGAACTCGAGTTCATCACCGTCGCCCGCAACGACCCGGATCTGCTCGCCATGATCGTGGAGCTCCGGGCCGCGGCGCGCAGCACCGTCGTCGAGATGCTCGTCGACCTGGTGCGGGGCGAGTCCGGCGCCGAGGAGATCGAACCGCACCTGCGGAGCACGCTCGAATCCGCCGCGGAGCTGCTGCTCTCGGCCGGGATCGGGCTGGGTATTCAGCGCGCGATCGATCCGACCATCGCCACCGAGCCCGTCATCGAGTCCATGCGGGCCACGCTGATGATGCTGGCGGCAGCCGGCTCTTAGCGGCGGAACCATCCGCGGCCCGGGCCGGCGATCGGGCTCACAAGAGGACGAGGGCCTCGCGGTGCACTGCCACGGCACGGCCGTCGTCGAGCTTGACGGACACCGCCTCGTCGTCGGCGCTGAGCACCGTTCCGAATCCGAGCACCTCGTCGCGCAACTGCACGCGGTCGCCAGGGGCCATGCCATTCACCTCAATCCGCCATTAAGCGAACTGAAGATTAGCCGTCGCGGGGATGTCCGCGGACGGATTCACCGGATGTTCACACAGCGCCCGATCGTGCGCGCGAGCAGCGGTGGCCCCGGCGCCGGGGTCGTTCCGCAACCGAACCGCAATGGGACAGATTATTCAGATCTGTCCCAAACATGTGTACAGTCGCTCCGAACGCCCGATCAGGAGGACGCGACATGACGGCTGTGCAGAACCGCACGGAGCTCGCCGAGCTGTGGCCCGCACCCGCGGAGCCGCAGATGGTGGGCATCGACCCGTTCTTCGACGCCCCGTCGGGCTTCGAGGACGCACCCGAGGGCACCGTGCTGCGGTACCGCGACGTGAGCATCGGCTTCCTCGGCCGGATCAAGCAGAAGGTGCGTGCCACCCAGCTGCTGTACCGCACCGTGAACATGCACGGCGTCCCCGAGGTCACCGTCACCACCGTGATCAGCCCGCTCCGCGGCGCGAAGCCGGGTGCGCCGCTCGTCTCGTACCAGTGCGCGATCGACTCGCTGCATCCCAAGACCTTCCCCTCGTACGTGCTGCAGCACGGCGTCCGCTGCGACGACGCCTCGTTCCCGCAGATCGAGTACCTCTTCATCGCAGCTGCCGTCGCCAAGGGCTGGACCGTCTCCGTGCCGGACCACGGCGGCCAGGCCGGCCGCTGGGGCATCCCCCGCGAGCCCGGCTACATGGTGCTCGACGGTCTGCGCGCCGCGCTCTCGCACGAGCCGCTCGGCCTCGCCGCCGACACGCGCCTCGGCGTCTGGGGTTACTCGGGTGGCGGCCTCGCCACTTCCTGGGCGGCGGAGATCGCACCGTCGTACGCCCCCGAACTGAACCTGATCGCCGGCGCCGTGGGCGCGCCCGTCTCCGATCCGGGCAATGTCTTCGTCTACCTCAACAACACCCTGTTCACGGGCCTGCCGACGCTGGTGATCGCCGCGCTCGCCCGCGAGTACCCGACGCTGCGCGAGGTGCTCGCCGAGCACGTCGACGACAAGGGCCGCAAGCTCTTCTACGAGGACGCGCTCGACTGGTCGCCCGAGCGGGCCATCCGCAAGATGGCGCACAAGGACTTCGGGTACTACTGCCCCGAGTTGTCGTTCGACGAGGTCGCCCGGCTGCCGAAGCTTCTGGAGATCTTCGACGACATCCGGCCGGGCCAGTCCGCTCCGTCGATGCCGATGCTCGTGGTGCAGTCCACCAAGGACCAGATCTCGCCGGCCTCCGATGCCGAGGCGCACGTCGAGCGCTACGCGTCCGGCGGCACGCACGTGGAGTACCTCACCGACCAGTGGAGCGACCACTTCTCCATGCACTTCCTGTCGGCGCCCCTGCTGCTCGGCTGGCTCGCCGACCGCCTCGACGGCAAGCCCGTCGCCGCCGCCGGCCACCGGCACAAGCGCACCATCATGGCCTCGCCGCGGCAGATCGGCCGCACGCTGCGCCTCGTCGGAACGCTGACCCGCGTGGGTCTGGCCCGCCGGATCTAGTTAGGCCGCCTGGTCCGGGGCGGTGGACCGGTGGTGGTGTCCGCTCGGGGTTCGGGTGTCGACGGTGTGCCGTCCGCTCGCGTCCGGCACCACCCGGCTGGTCCAGCCCGCGGCTTCCTTGGCGTAGTTGCACGCCGCGCACAGCCCCTGCCCGTTCGCGAAGCCGGTAGGACCACCGGCCGCGTGCGGAACGACGTGGTCGGTGTGCGCGATCGGTGCGTCGCAGTACGGGGTCCGGCAGTACCGATCCCTGGCGCGGATCATCTCCGCCAGCCCGTCCGGGAAGCAGCGTTGCCGGG
>NZ_CBCRZG010000020.1:0-77677 GCF_965137015.1 Tsukamurella hominis
CCGCCGGAGCGGCCCCCGCCGNGCCTGCGGCGCCCACCGCTCCGGCCGCGCCCGCGATCCCGGGCATCCCCGCGCCGCCCGCCGCCTCCGCCGCGGCGCCCGTGGCGCAGGCCGTGACCGGCAAGGCCGCGGTCGAGGCCGCGTACGCCGCCGCGGGCGGGGAGAAGGGCACGCTCGGGCGCGTCGTCGCGAACCCGATCGCCTTCCCGGACGGCTCGATGCTGCAGTCGTACCAGAACGGCACCATCTACTACTCGAAGGCGAACGGCGCCCAGGTGGTCCCGTCGGGCGTCTCCGCGCCCGCCACGCTGCTCAACTGGGCGACGGCCTTCGCCGCGGGCGGCGCGCCGAGCCTGCCGGCGCTGCCGCTGCTCAACCTGATCCCGGGCTGGGGCGACGTGGTCGGCATCAACCCGACCCCGGGCGACACCCCGACGGGCGTCCCCGCGGTCCCCGTCACCCCCGGTGACACGGCCGCAGCCACCCCGGGCGCGAGCACCCCAGCGACCCCGGCGGCACCCGCGGCACCGTCCGCTCCCGCCGCCGCCGCGACCACCGCACCCGCCGCCCCGGCGGCACCCGCGGCGCCGGCGGGATCGACCCCGCTGGCCGTCCCGACGGTGCCGGGCGCTGCGGCTTAGTCACAGGCCCGGGCCGGGTGGCGTCATCCACGCCGCCCGGCCGGTACCCTGAACGTCCGTGGCAACCTCTTCTCCCCAGTCCTATGACCTGATCGTGGTGGGTTCCGGCTTCTTCGGCCTGACCGTCGCCGAGCGCACGGCCGCTGAGCTGGGAAAGCGGGTGCTGATCGTCGAGCGCCGCCCGCACCTGGGCGGTAACGCCTACTCGGAGGCCGAGCCGGAGACCGGCATCGAGATCCACAAGTACGGTGCGCACCTCTTCCACACCTCCAACGAGCGGGTGTGGGAGTACGTCAACAAGTTCACCGACTTCACCGGCTACCAGCACCGCGTCTTCGCGATGCACAAGGGCCAGGCCTACCAGTTCCCGCTGGGCCTCGGCCTCGTCAGCCAGTTCTTCGGCCGCTACTTCACGCCCGACGAGGCCAAGGCGCTGATCCAGGAGCAGGCCGCCGAGTTCGACTCCAAGGACGCGGCGAACTTCGAGGAGAAGGCGATCTCCCTGATCGGCCGGCCCCTCTACGAGGCCTTCATCAAGCACTACACGGCCAAGCAGTGGGAGACCGACCCGAAGAACCTGCCCGCCGGCAACATCACCCGCCTGCCGGTGCGCTACAACTTCGACAACCGCTACTTCAACGACACCCACGAGGGCCTGCCCGTCGACGGGTACACCGCCTGGCTCGAGAACATGGCCGCCTCGGACCTCATCGACGTGCGGCTCGACACCGACTGGTTCGACGTGCGCGACGAGATCGTCGCCGCCTCCCCGGACGCCCCGATCGTCTACACCGGCCCGCTGGACCGCTACTTCGACTACTCCGCCGGCCGCCTCGGCTGGCGCACCCTCGACTTCGAGACCGAGGTGCTCCCGGTCGGCGACTTCCAGGGCACCCCGGTGATGAACTACAACGACGCCGACGTCCAGTACACGCGCATCCACGAGTTCCGCCACTTCCACCCCGAGCGCACGACGTACCCGACCGACAAGACGGTCATCATGCGCGAGTACGGCCGCTTCGCCAACGACGACGACGAGCCCTACTACCCGATCAACACGCCGTCGGACCGCGAGATGCTCGCGGCCTACCGGGCTCTCGCCAAGACCGAGGCCGCGGAGCGGAAGGTCCTGTTCGGCGGCCGGCTCGGCACCTACCAGTACCTCGACATGCACATGGCGATCGCCAGCGCGCTGTCGATGTTCGACAACACCCTGCGCCCGCATCTCGAAACCGGTGCCGCGCTCACCGAGGAGGCCTGAGTGACCAGCGCCAAGACCCTTCTGCAGCGCGTCATCCTGCCGCGCCCGGGTGAGCCGCTCGACGTGCGCTCGCTGTACCTCGAGGAGGCCGAGACCAACTCGCGCCGCTCGCACGCCCCCACCCGCACGTCGCTCAACGTCGCGGGCGAGTCCGAGGTCAGCTTCGCCACCTACTTCAACGCCTTCCCGGCATCGTACTGGCGCCGCTGGACCGTCCTCAAGGACGTGGTGCTGCGGATCGAGCTCAAGGGCACGGCCCGCGTCGACCTCTACCGCTCCAAGGTCGACGGTGCGCGCATCGCCCTGGGCGGCGACCTGGTCCAGACCGACGCCACCGGCTACGGCGTCGCCGAGTTCGCCACCGACCTCGGCCCGTTCGAGGACGGCGGCTGGATCTGGTTCGACGTGACCGCGGACAGCGACACCGAGATCATCTCCGCCGGCTGGTACGCGACGATCGGCGAGGAGGGCCTGCTGGACAAGCGCGTCACCGTCGGCATCCCCACCTTCAACCGGCCCGACGACGCCGTCGCCGCGATCGCCGCGCTGACCAGCGATCCGCTGGTCGACGAAGTGATCGACGCCGTGCTCATGCCCGACCAGGGCAACAAGAAGGTCATCGACCACCCGGACTACGCGGCCGCGATCGCCCCGCTGGGCGAGCGGTACCGCCGCTTCGAGCAGGGCAACCTCGGCGGCTCCGGCGGCTACGGCCGCATCATGTACGAGGCGCTGCGCCTCACGGACAGCCCGTACGTGTTGTACATGGACGACGACATCGCGATCGAGCCCGATTCGATCCTGCGCGCGCTGCAGTTCGCGCGGTTCGCGAAGACCCCGATGCTGGTCGGCGGGCAGATGCTCAACCTGCAGGACCGCAGCCACCTGCACTGCATGGGCGAGGTCATCGACCGGGGCTCCTTCATGTGGACCGCGGCGCCCTTCGTCGAGTACGACCACGACTTCTCCGAGTACCCGCTGAAGGACAAGGAGAACAGCAAGAACCTGCACCGGCGCATCGACGTCGACGGCAACGGCTGGTGGATGTGCCTCATCCCGCGCGTCGCCGCCGAGGAGATCGGGCTGCCGCTGCCGCTGTTCATCAAGTGGGACGACTGGGACTACGGCCTGCGTGCCGCCCGCGCCGGCTACCCGACGGCGACGGTGCCCGGCATCGCGATCTGGCACATGGCCTGGTCCGACAAGGACGACGCCATCGACTGGCAGGCCTACTTCCACCTGCGCAACCGGCTCGTCGTCGCGTCGATCCACCACGAGGGCGATCACCGCGGCATCATCAAGAGTTCGATCAAGGCGCTCATGAAGCACCTGCTGTGCCTCGAGTACTCGACGGTCGCGATCCAGATCGAGGCCATGCGCGACTTCCTCCGCGGCCCCGAGGCGCTCTACGAGCTGCTGCCCACCGCGCTGCCGAAGATCGCCGCGATGCGCAAGGAGTACCCGGACGCCGTCGTGCTGCCCAGCGCCACCGAGTTGCCGCGCACCAGCGGCCAGGCCACGGCGTTCGGCACGAAGATCCCGCTGAACCCCGTCACCAAGGTGTCGACGCTGGTCAAGGCCGTGCGCAACAACCTGCGCCCCGCTGACCCGCACAACCACGAGGTGCCGCAGGCCAACTACCCGCCGCTCGAGGCGCGCTGGTTCAGCCTGGGCCGGGTCGACGGGGTCACCGTCACCACGGCCGACGGCCGCGGCGTGGTCTACCGCCAGCGCGACCGGGAGAAGATGTTCGCGCTCATGCGCGAGAGCCTGGCCGTGCACCGCGAGGTGGACCGCCGGTTCGCCGAGATGCAGCAGCGCTACCGCGCCGCGTACACCGACCTGACCAGCCGCGAGGCCTGGTCCGAGATCTTCGAGCCCGCGGCGCGGGAAGCGGAGCGGAACGAGATCGAGGAGAGCAAGTGAGCAACGCTCCGGAGCAGGCCCTGAGCCCCGAGGAGATGATCCTCGTCGGCGTGCAGGCGCAGCTGGCCGGACGCCCGGGCGTGCTGCCCGCGGCCCGCGGCCTCAGCCACTTCGGCGAGCACTCCCTCGGCTGGCTCGGCCTCGCCGCGCTCGGCGCGGTGCTGCAGCCGAAGCGCCGTAAGGAGTACGTCACCGCGGGCGTCGGCGCGTTCGTCGCGCACGCGGCGTCCGTCGTGATCAAGCGGATCGTGCGGCGCAAGCGCCCCGATCATCCGTACATCACGGTCGGCGTCGGCACCCCGAGCAAGCTCAGCTTCCCGTCGTCGCACGCCACCAGCTCGACGGCCGGCGCGATCCTGCTGGGCCGCGCGTCCGGCGTCCCGGGCGGCGCCGTGCTGGCGCCCGCCGCGGTGGTGCCGCCGATGCTCACCTCCCGCATGGTGCTGGGCGTGCACTACCCGACGGACGTCGCCGCCGGTGCCGCGATCGGAGCGGCGACCGCGTTGGCCGCGATCGAGGGTGAGAGACTGTGGACGCGCCGCGCGGCGCGTCGAACGACGAAGGGATCGAACAGCTGATGAGCGAGGAGCCGATCGAGCACGGCGAGCCGAAGGCACCGTCGAACCTCGCCACCGGACTGATCAAGGCGATCCGGCCCCGCCAGTGGGTCAAGAACGTCCTCGTCGTGGTGGCCCCGCTGGCCGCCGGGCGCGACCAGCTGGAGTTCGTCAACTTCGGGAACGTCGGCATCGCGTTCATCGCGTTCTGCCTGGCCGCCTCGTCGATCTACCTGATCAACGACGCCCTCGACGTCGAGGCCGACCGCGCGCACCCCACCAAGCGCTACCGCCCGATCGCCGCCGGCGTGGTGCCGGTGAATCTGGCCTACGTGCTGTCGTTCCTGTTCGGGGCGGGGGCCATCGCGGTCTCGCTGCTCGCGAACAAGGAACTGGCCATCGTGATCGCGGCGTACATCGTGATCCAGCTGGGCTACTGCTTCGGCCTCAAGCACCAGGCCGTGATCGACATCTGCATCGTCAGCTCGGGCTTCCTGCTGCGCGCCGTCGCCGGTGGCGTGGCCGCCGAGCTGCCCAAGGGCCTGTCGCAGTGGTTCCTGCTGGTGATGGCCTTCGGCTCGCTGTTCATGGCCGCGGGCAAGCGGTACGCGGAGCTGCAGCTCGCCGAGCGCACCGGCGCCAAGATCCGCAAGTCGCTCGAGTACTACACCACCTCGTACCTGCGGTTCGTCTGGACGCTGGCGGCCACGGCCGTCGTCCTCTGCTACGGCATGTGGGCCTTCGACACGACGAAGCACCCCGACAACATCTGGTACGCCCTCTCGATGGTGCCGTTCACCGTCGCGATCCTGCGCTACGCCGTCGACGTCGACGGCGGCGAGGCGGGCGAGCCGGAGGAGATCGCGCTGGGTGACCGCGTGCTGCAGGTGCTCGCGATCGCGTGGATCGGAACAGTCGTTGCCGCGGTCTACTTCGCCTGACGCTCGGGCCGGCGAGTCCGCCGGCACGGCCCCGTCGACCTTCTCCGCACCCCGAGTCAGCTTCTGGCTCGGGGTGGCGGCGTGCGCGGTCCTGTTCGGCTACGGCGCCTGGCAGCGCCGGTGGATCGCCGACGACGGCCTCATCGTGCTGCGCACCGTCCGGAACCTGCTGGCCGGCAACGGCCCGGTCTTCAACGCGGGCGAGCGCGTCGAGGTCAACACCTCCGCCGCGTGGACGTACCTCATCTGGTTCTTCTCCTGGATCAGCGGCGTGCAGACGGAGTACGTGGTGCTCACCGTCGCGCTGGTGCTGTCCGTCGCCGCGATCCCGCTCGCCATGCTCGGCACGGCCCGTCTGTACCGCGGCGGCCCGGGCTGGGCGCGGCTGCGCGGCTCCGGCCTGCTGCTCCTGCCCGCGGGCGGCCTCGTCTACATGGCGCTGCCCCCGGCCCGCGACTTCGCGACGTCGGGCCTCGAGGTCTCGCTGACCATCTTCTGGGTGGCACTCCTGTGGTACCTCGCGATCTGCTGGTCGCAGGCCGACCGCGCGCCCGTCGAGCGGCGCGAGCAGGTCCGGTACTGGATCCTCACGTGCGCGACAGCCTTCGTCGCCGGCCTGTCCTGGCTGGTGCGGCCCGAGATGGCGGTCGTCGGCGGCCTCGTCCTCATCGTCATGTTCCTCGCGCCCGTCGGGCTGAAGCTGCGGCTCGCGCTGACCGCCGCCGCCGGCCTGCTGCCCGTCGGGTACCAGATCTTCCGGATGGGCTACTACGGCCTGCCCGTGCCGAACACGGCCGTCGCGAAGGACGCCAGCGGCTCGAAGTGGGGCCAGGGCTTCACCTACCTGATGAATCTCGTCGAGCCGTACTCGCTGTGGCTGCCGGTGCTGGCGCTGGCGATCGCGATGCCGATCATCCTGCTGCCCGCGCGCGGCGCCCGCGCCCCGCTGACCGGCCGCTTCCGGCTGCCGCGCGGCGGCGTCCGCGGCCTGCGCGATCACCTGCAGCGGCCCGCGGTCATCGTGGCCGTGATGTTCCTCGGCGGCCTCATCGAGACGCTGTACTGGCTGCGCCAGGGCGGCGACTTCATGTCGGGCCGCGTGCTGCTCGCGCCGCTGTTCCTGCTGCTCCTGCCGGTCATGGTGATCCCGCTGCGGATCCCGTCGCGCCGCCCCGAGGATTCGACGGTCCGCGGCATCGCCCGCCTGGCGACCGGCACCGCCGGCGCCGCGGTCGCGGCCGTGCTGTGGGTGCTGGTCCTCGGCTGGGCGCTGCACGCCACGACCTTCCGCGGCCAGCCCGACGGCACGGCGATCGGGACCACCGGCATCGTCGACGAGCGGGCCTTCTACTCGCTGCAGACGGGCCACGCGCACCCGCTCACCGCGGACGACTACCTCGACTACCCGCGCATGACGTCGCTGCAGGAGATCCTGCGCGCGACCCCGCGCGGCGGCGTCTACCTGCCGTCGTTCGACTACGACTGGTGGTTCATCGATCCGCTGCCCTACCCGCGGCCGGACGACGTGCCGCTGCGGCAGACCGTCTTCTTCACCAACCTGGGCATGACCGGCATGAACCTGCCGCTCGACGTGCGCGTGTGGGACCAGATCGGCCTCGCCTGGCCGATGGCCTCGCACACCGCGCGGCTCGAGGACGGCCGCATCGGCCACGACAAGGAGATGTTCCCGGACTGGGCGGTCGCGGAGGCGAAGGCCTACCCGAAGAAGCCGGCGCTGCCGCCGTTCATCGATCCGG
Organism: Tsukamurella hominis; assembly: GCF_965137015.1. Lineage (NCBI taxonomy): Bacteria > Bacillati > Actinomycetota > Actinomycetes > Mycobacteriales > Tsukamurellaceae > Tsukamurella > Tsukamurella hominis. The sequence goes on from NZ_CBCRZG010000020.1 coordinate 7,084, forward strand.
ACTGGGTGAACCAGTCGCGTGTCGCGCTGACCTGCCCGCAGATCCAGCAGCTGCAGGACTCGTACGCGGCGCCGCTCACCTTCGACCTGTTCAAGCGCAATTTCAAGCTCTCGCTCGCGAACATGAAGCTGCGCATCGACCGGGTGCCGGAGTACACGCTGCGCATGTGCCGCATGGACGTCCCGCCGCCGCTCACCGACGACCAGAAGTCGATGCCGAAGCCCTGATGGATCTCAGCGGGGCGTTGCGGGCGATCGCGGACTGCTCCGTGCTCACCGACGCGGACGCCGTCGCCGGGTATGTCGCCGACTGGACCGGCCGGTGGCGCGGCGGCCCCGCGATCGTCGCGCGCCCGCGGACCGTCGAGGCGGTCTCCGCCGTCGTACGGGCGTGCGCTGCCGCGGGCGTGCCGGTGGTCCCGCAGGGCGGCAACACCGGCCTCGTCGCCGGGGCGGTGCCGCCCGCCGGCGCCGTCGTACTGTCGCTGCGCGGGCTCGACGCGATCGGGGAGGTCTCCGACGGTGCCGTCGTCGCCGGCGCCGGCGTCACCCTCGCGAACCTGGAATCCTTCGCCGCCGCGCGCGGCCTGACCTGCGGGCTCTCGCTCGCGTCGGGGGAGTCGGCGACGGTCGGCGGCGCTGCCGCCACCAACGCCGGGGGAGCGGAGGTGCTCCGCTACGGCACGGCGCGGGCCCGCATCGCCGGGCTGCGGGCCGTCCTGCCCGACGGTGCCGTCCTGGATCGGCGCCGCCCGCCGCCGAAGGACAACACGGGCTACGACCTCGTCGGCCAGCTCGTCGGGTCCGAGGGCACCCTCGCCGTGATCACCGACGTCACCTGGCGCCTCGACCCCGCGCCGCGCGCGCGGACGGTGCTCGCGCTCGCCTTCCCCTCGCCGGACGCGGCCGTCGCCGCGGTGCCGGTGCTGCGGGGCCTGCCCGGTCTCCTCGCGCTGGAGTGGTCCGACGGTGCCGCCGTCGCCCGCGTCGCGGGCCACCTCGACGCGCCCGCGCCGCTCCCGACGGACGGCTGCTGGGTGTTCGCGGAGCTCGACGGGCCGCTCGACGCGGCCGGGGCGGTGGACGACCTGCTGCCCGACGACCGGATCGCCGTCGCCGAGGGCGAGGACCGCCTGCGGCTGTGGCGCTTCCGCGCCCGCACCACCGAGGCCGTGGCCGCCGCCGGGGTGCCGGTGAAGCTCGACGTGGGCGTGCCGGTGGAGTCCCTCGCGCCCGCCCGCGCGGCGATCGTCGACGCGGTGGCCGGGGCCTCCCCGGACGTCGAGCCCGTGCTCTTCGGGCACCTCGCCGAGGGCAATCTGCACGTGAACCTCCTCGCCCGCGCCGGCGGACGCATCCCCGAGCAACTGGCCGACCGCCTGGAAGGGGTCGTGCTGGAACGGGTCCTGGCGTTCGGCGGCACCGTCAGCGCCGAGCACGGCATCGGCCGGGCGAAGCGCGCCTGGCTCGGGCGGCAGCGCGGCCCGGAACAGGTGGCCCTGATGCGGCGCATCAAAGACGCGTGGGATCCCGCCGGGCTGCTCAACCCGGGCGCCGTCCTCGATCCGGAGGTCGGCCGACGGCCGTCGAGCGACGCCGGCGCCCGGTAACCGCGTCTTCATAGGGCGCAATGTGGCGCTTCCCGGTGCCGGACGGCGTACCCTGTTTCGAATAGCAAGACGAACCGAGCTTCAGTAGGAGATGCAACCGTGACCGTTCTGTTGCACCCCCGGGAACACGACCGCGTCGCCGCGGTGAAGTCGCTGCGCATCATGGACTCGCCGCCGGTCCCCGACCTGGAGCGGATCGCGGAGCTCTCGGCGGTGCTGTGCGAGGTGCCGTTCGGTTCGGTGAACATCCTCGACTTCGACCGGCACTACACGGTCGCCTCGTACGGCACGCCGCCGGTGCACGCCTCACGCGAGGACAGTCTCTGCGCGCTCGCCATCGAGGACGACAAGGTCCTGTACGCGCCGGATGCGCAGGTCGACGAGCGGTTTCAGGCGAAGCGTTTCCTGCATCTGGCGAAGCCCACGATCCACCTGTTCGCGGCGGCCCCGATCTGCACCGCGGACCGGCTGCCGGTGGGCACGGTCCGCATCTACGGCCCCGAGCCGCGGGAGCTCAGCGACCGCCAGATCCGGGGGCTGGCCGACCTCGCGGACCTCGCGATGAGCGTCCTCGAACTGCGGTCCGCGGCCCGGACCCTGCACAACACCGCCACCACCGACGCGATCACGCGGCTGCCGAACCGGCACGCCCTCGAGCTGATGCTCGCGGACGACGAGCAGTCGGCAGCCGTCTCCGTGGTGGCGTACGCCGACCTGGATCGGTTCAAGCGGTTCAACGACGGGCTGGGGCACGGCGCGGGCGACGAGCTGCTGCGCGGCGTCGCCCGCCGCATCGACTCGGCGATGGGGCCGGACGACGTGGTCTACCGGGTCGGCGGCGACGAATTCGTGATCGTCTCCCGTGCGGCGGACGCCGATCCGGACGAGTTCGTCGAGCGCCTGCGCGCGGCGGTCGGGCGGGAGCCGATCGCGGTCGCCGGCACCGAGGTGGAGGTGAGCACGACGGTCGGCGCCGTTCGCGTGTCCGAGCACGCCGACACCGGTGCCGCGATCGCCGCGGCGGACGCCGCGATGCTCCGGTCGAAGCCCACCTCGCGCCCCTGAGTCCGGTCCGTCGTCAGAGGCGGTGCCGGTCGAGGAAGTCCTCGATCGCGGCGGCGAAGACCTGGTTGTCGTCGCCCGCCACCATGTGCCCGGCGCCGCTGACGTCGGCGACCTCGGCGTGCGGGACCCGCTCCAGCATCTTCGCCACGCCCTCGTCGCTCACCACGTCGGACTTGCCGCCGCGCACGATGAGCGTGGGGACGGTGACGTGGGTGGCAGCGGCGCCGAGCCGCCCCTTGTCCTGGATGCGGGCCTCGTTGCGGTCGTCGCCGCGGATGAACGCGGGGTCCCAGTGCCAGTACCAGCGGCCGTCCGCGCGCAGCCGCACGTTCTTCTTCAGCCCCTCGAGATTGCGGGCGCGCTTGCGGGCCGGGTTGTACGCGGCCACGGCGTCGGCGACCTCGTCGAGCGTGACGAAGCCGTCGGTGTGCGCCCCGAGGAAGTCGGTGACCCGGTCGATCCCCTTCTTCTCCGCGTCCACCACGACGTCCACGAGGACCAGCGCGGACGCGATCCCGGGGTTCTCGCCGACGGCGCACAGGCTGGTGATCCCGCCGAGGGAGGCCCCGATCAGCACGGGCGGCGGACCGTCGAGCGTGCGCAGCACGCCCAGGAGGTCACCGACGAAGTCGCCCAGCGCGTACGCGCCGTCCGCGGCCCATGCGGTGTCGCCGTGGCCGCGGGCGTCGAGCGTGATGACGGTGTGCCCGCGCTGCGCGAGCGCCGCGGCGGTGCGGTCCCACGAGTGCCGGGTCTGGCCGCCGCCGTGCAGCAGCACGAGGGTCGTCCCGGCGCCGTCGGCGGGCGTCGCCTCCCAGCGGTCGCCCGCGACCGTCAGCCCGTTCACGTCCAGCGTGAACGGCGTTCCCACGACGTCCGCCATGCGATCACCTCATTCGTTTCGTCCGTCTTCCGTTCCTGAAGTCGTATCACGTCGGCTCGTCAAGGTTGCGAGCAGTGATGACTCGAACCGCCGCCACCGGTTGCTTGAGGGTGCGGGCTCCTATGTAGTTAGCCGCAGGAATGGGACTTCGCCGGATCGGCGACGACGTGGGGAGTGATCTTTCGTGGTACGTGCACTGTGGCCGTTCATCATCGGCAGCGTGGCGCTGGGACTCGATGCCTACGTGATCGCGGGCCTGCTGCCGACGATCGCGGACGACCTGCACACCACGCAGTCGCTCGTCGGCCTCGGCGTCACCGCCTTCACCGGGGCGTACGCCGTGTCGGGCCCGCTGCTCGCGGGGCACGCCGGGCGCGACTCGGGCCGCAACCTCACCATCGCGCTGGCGGTGTTCGCCGCAGGCAACCTGCTGACCGTCCTCGCGCCCACGATCGCGGTGTTCATCGTCGCGCGGGTCATCGCCGGTGCCGCCGCCGGCGTGTACTCGCCGCTGTCGTCCGCGGTCGCGGCGCACCTCGTCGCGCCCGAGCGCCGGGGCCGGGCACTGAGCCTGGTGCTGGCCGGGATGGCGACGGGCAGCGTCTTCGGCGTGCCGCTGGGCCTGCTCGTGGCGCAGCGCATCGACTGGCGCGCGACGATCGGGATCATCACCGCGCTCGGCGTTCTCGCGCTCCTGGGCGTGCGGTTCCGCGGCGGCGAGCCCCTGCCCCGCATCGAGGCGCCGGGTCTGACCGCGCGCCTGCGCTCCCTGACCGCGACGCCCACCCTGCTCACCGTGCTGGTCACCCTGTTCACGGGGATCGGCTCGCTCGGCCTGTACACCTACATCAGTCCGCTGCTCTCCACCTCGTCGCTGTCGGAGCACCTCACGCTCTCCATCTGGATCTGGGGGATCGGCGGCGCGGTGGGCGTCTTCGCCATCGGGCGGATCGTCGACGCGTTGAAGAACACCCTCGCGATCACGGCCGCGATCACCGCCACGCTCGCGCTCGTCCTCCTCGTGATCGGCCTCGAGCCCGCCGCTGTCGTCCTCGCCGCCGGGCTCTTCCTCTGGGGCGCGCTGGGGTGGTCCTCGCTGGCGCCGCAGCAGCACACGCTGCTCGCGGCCGCCCGCGAGAACGGGCCGACGGCCGTCGCCGCGAACGCCTCCGCGAACTACCTCGGATCGGCCATCGGGTCCGCCGCGGGCGCCGCGCTCGTGGCCGGCGGCGCCGTCGGCGGCTCCCTCGCGCTCCTCGCGGCGTGTCCGCTCCTCCTCGCCTTCCTCCTCCAACTCGTCCGGCTCCGCATCGCCCGCGGCGCCGGTGTCGATCAGACCGCCACCGTCGCCTGACGGTCGCGATCCGCAGCACCTTCTCGGCCACCCTCCTCGCTCCACCACTTCGACGAAAGTGAGTACCGGCGTGTCTTCCTCCCTGCTCGAGACCCAGAACCACTACGAATCCGTCGCGCGCGGCAGGCTCGACCGGCTGCGCGCCGTCGGCGAGTACCGCACCTTCGCGAACATCAACCGCCGGGCGGGTGCCTTCCCCGCCGCCGCGGTCGGCGCCGCCGGGTCGGGTGATCCCGATGTGGTGGTCTGGTGCAGCAACGACTACCTCGCGATGGCGCAGCATCCGGAGGTCATCGCGGCGGCGCAGGCCGCGCTCGCCGAGTACGGCGTCGGCGCCGGCGGATCCCGGAACATCGGCGGCACGAACCGCGAGACCATCGCGCTGGAGGCGGTGTTGGCGGAGTGGTTCGGCACGGAGCGCGCGCTGGTGTTCCCCACCGGGTACGGCTCGAACGACGCCACCATCGAGGCGCTCAGCCTGGTCTACCCGGAGCTGCAGATCTTCAGCGACGAGCTCAACCACGCGTCGATCATCGCGGGGGTCCGGCGGAACCGGAACGCGCGGCACGTCTTCCGCCACAACGACGTCGACCACCTGCGCGAGCAGCTGCGCGCGGCCGACCCGGGGGTGCCGAAGCTGGTCGTCTTCGAGTCCGTGTACTCGATGGACGGCGATGTCGCGCCGATCGCCGAGCTCGTCGCCGCCGCCAAGGAGCACGGCGCCCTGGTGTTCCTGGACGAGGTGCACGCGATCGGCATGTACGGCCCGCAGGGCACGGGCATCGCGTCCTCGCTGGGGCTGCTGGACGAGATCGACATCGTGCAGGGCACTCTCGCCAAGTCGATCGGCGTCATCGGCGGCTTCATCGCGGGCCGGGACTGGCTGATCGACGCGATCCGCTCCTTCGCACCGGGTTTCATCTTCACCACGGCGCTCCCGCCGGCGACCTGCGTGGCCGCACGGCGCAGCGTCGAGATCGTCCGCGGGGCGGAGGACCTGCGGGCCGATCTGCAGGCCAAGACCGAGCTGCTGCGGCAGCGGTTCCGGGCGCACGGCATCACGGTGATGCCCGCCTCGTCCACGCACATCCTCCCCGTGCGGATCGGCGATGCGCTCCTGTGCACCCGGGCCGCGCGAAAGCTGTTCGACGAGTACGGGATCTACGTCCAGCCGATCAACCCGCCCACCGTGCCCGCGGGCACCAGCCGCTTCCGGATCAACGTCACCCCGGCGCACACGTACGACCACATCGAGCACCTCGCGACCGCGCTCGGAACGGTCTTCCGCGACCTGGGGATCGAGTGACCGCCGCGGCCCTCCTCGCCGTCCGCGCGCTCGCCGCGGGCGACGTGGACGCCGTGGTCCGATTGCGGGAGCAGCTGTTCGCCTCGGACCCGGGCGCGCCCTGGGCGACCGGGGCCGACGACTGGCGCCCGCACTACCGGGCGCAGCTCGACGAGGAGCTCCGGGGAGCGAACCCGGACGCCCGCACCCTGGTGGCCGTCGTCGACGGCGCCGTGGTGGGGACGCTCACGGCGATCGTCGACCGGCACCTCGCGGGCCCCGCGGCCCCGACGGGACGAACGGGCTGGATCCAGGGCGTGTTCGTCGCGCCGCCGGCGCGGGGCGGGGGTCTCGCCGCGCGGCTGACCGCGGCGGGGGAGGAATGGCTGCAGAGACGGGGCGCGCGCACCGTCGTGCTGGCGTCGACCCCGGCCGCGAAGGCGCTGTACCGGGGCAGGGGTTACGCCGAGGACGGCGAGACCCACTTCCGGAAGGACCTGCGATGACCCGGGCGGACCTGTTCGGCACCGGCTACGAGGGCACCCGGTTACGTGAGGCGCTGCGCGCCGCGACGCGGCTCGCCGGAGCCCAGGAGGTCGAGGTCCGCGAGCACGGCCGCGACGACACCGCCCGGCTCGCGGCGCTCGCCCCCGCCGATCTGGCCGACGCGCTGCGCGACGCGGACTTCCTCATCAACGCCGTCAACGACGACCAGCACGACGCGATCCTCGATCTGCTCAGCGCCGCGCCGGGATTCGTCGTCAGCGAGAAGCCGCTCGTCGCCCCGCACCAGGACGTCGGGGCCGACTGGGCGGCGGCGTGGGCGGAGCGGGACCGGTTCGCACTCAACACGATCGAGCGGTACTCCGCGGCCGTCGACCATGTGCGGAACCGCGTCGCCGCGGTGGGCCTGCGGATCGCCCGGATCGACTTCGCCTGGGCCAAGAACAGATTCGACGACCCGCGGCCCACCGTCGGCGTCGTCTCCGAGGTGATCCACCCGCTCGACCTCGCGATCCACCTCCTCGGCGGCAGCGCCCGCGACGTCCGCCTCCGATCCGTGGCCGTCGTGGAGTCCGACTACGCCGCGGCGGGCACCGTGCTGCCTGAGACGGTGCAGCTGGCCTTCGAGCTGGGCGGCGCCGTGGTCACCGGGTACGCCGGATTCGGCCACCCGAGCCGCTCCCGGGTCTTCGACATCACGGCGGTCGGGCGCGGCGGGGAGCGGGAGTACTTCGAGATCCGGTTCGACGACCCGGCGTGGGACTTCGACCGCGTCCGGCACTGGTCCACCGCCGGCACCGTCCCCCCGGTCGTCCTGGACTTCACGCCGCCGGCCGACGGGAGCCCCGCGGGCACGGCGAAGCTCGTGCGGTTCTGGCTCGACCTGCTCGACGGCAGGTTCGGCCGCCGGTACACCCGCTACCCCGAGGCCGTCGCGCTGCAGCGGCTCCTCGTCGAGATCTCGGCCGCGCCGCGGTCCGCGGCCGAGTACGGCGGCGGCCCGGCGCGATCCGTGCTCGACCGGCTCGATCCCGAGAGGCTGGGGTAGGTGGACTTCGCCGGCCGCTGCATCGGCGTCCACGACTTCGGCGGCCCCGAGGTCCTCACCGCGTTCGACGACGTCAAGACCCTCGACGGCCCCGACCGCGTCATCCTGCGCAACCGGTACTGCGGCGTCAACCCCGTCGACGTCAGCTTCCGGACCGGGCGCATGCGCGCGTACGCGGGCGATCTGGGGCCGGGGCTGGTCCTCGGCATGGAGTGCGCGGGCGAAGTGGTCGCCTCGCGGAGCCCGCGGCTGCCCGTCGGGGCCGTGGTCGACGCCCTCACCCTCCCCGGCGCCGGCGCGCACGCGGGCAGCTACGCCGAGTACGTCGCGGTCGACGCGGACCGCGCCGCGCCGCTGCCCTTCGGCCTCGCCGCCGACGTCGCCGCCGCGATCCCCCTCAACGGGGTCACCGCCTCGTCCATCGTGGACGAGCTCGGCCCCGGAACCGCCGTGGCCATCACCGGCGCCGCGGGCGCACTCGGCCGGTTCCTCGTCTCCGCCGCGAACGCGGCCGGGCTCACCACGATCGCGATCGCCCGCCCCGCCGACGGGCCCCTGCTGCGGCGGATCGGGGCCGACCTGGTGCTCGACGGCGCGGCCCTCGAGTCCGACGGTGCGCCGCCGGTGGACGCGATCGTCGACGCAGCGGGCCTCGGCCCGGCGCTGACCGCGTGGTTCGCCCCGGTCGACACGATCGTCGCGGTGCGCGCCGACACCGTCCACACGCTCGCGCACCGGCGGCGCGTCGAGGCCAACGTCCGGCGGGCGACCCGCGTCGCGGAACGCCTCGCGTGGTGGAACCGGCGGGTGCTACGGCGGCCCGAGATCGTGGGCCCGATCGAACGGTTCGTCCCGGAGCAGGCCGCGGCGGCGCAGGAGCGGCTCGCCACGCGGCACCGCCGCGGACGGGTGGTGCTGCGCTGGTGGGAGTGCGGGCCCGTCGGACGGACCGCGTCCGTGCCGTCGCGCTCGTCACAGCTCGCCCTGGCGCGGCACCGGGACGGCGAATGACACGCGTGTAACACTGGTCCCATGTCATCGCTGGGCCGAATCGGAACGCTGCTCGTCGCCGGGGCCGTGGCGGCGGGCACCGTCGTGGCGGCACCGTCGGCCCTGAACCCCGCGCCCGCGCACGCCGACCCGGCCCCCGCGAAGTCGCGGATCACCGGGGCCCAGTGGCAGGGCGATCACCAGGTGGACCTCACCGTCTACTCCGCGGCCATGAACGACTCGATCACGGTCCAGCTGCTCCTGGCCCGCGACTGGCACGCCGACCCCAAGGCGAAGTTCCCCACGCTGTACCTGCTCGACGGGATGCGGGCGCGCGAGGACCGCAACGGGTGGCTGCTGGAGACGAACGTCGCGGACTTCTACCGCGACAAGAACGTCACCGTCGTCCTGCCGGTCGGCGGCCAGTCCAGCTGGTACACCGACTGGAAGCGCCCCGACAACGGCAAGAACTACCAATGGGAGACCTTCCTCGCCAAGGAGCTGCCGCCGCTGCTGCAGCAGGGCTGGCGCGCCACCGACGCGCGCGCCGCGGCCGGCGTCTCCATGGGCGGCACCGCCGCCTTCACCCTGGCCGCCCGCAACAAGGGCCTGTACCGGTTCGCCGGCTCCTACTCCGGCATCCTGTCCACCAGCACCCCGGGCACCCCCGAGTCGATCGGCATCGCCATGCGCGACGCGGGCGGCTTCAACGCCGACGCCATGTACGGCCCGCCCACGGATCCCGCCTGGGCGCAGCACGATCCGCTCAAGCTGGCGGAGAAGCTGCGCGGCATCAGCCTGTACTTCAGCTCCGGCAACGGCTCGGGCGGCACCGGCGCGCCGACGGACCTGCAGGCGATGGCGCTCGAGGTGCTCGCCCGCTCGTCCAACCAGGCCTTCGCGATCGAGCTCAACAGGCTCGGGATCCCCGCGAACGCGCTGTACCGCCCGTCGGGCAACCACAGCTGGCCGTACTGGCAGTTCGAGAACGGCCAGGCGTGGCCGCAGGTGCAGGCGGCCCTCGGCGTCGCCAACCCGAAGCCCTGCGGCATCGCCGGCGCCATCGGTGAGGCCGCTCCGAAGACCCCGACCCTGGGTTCGTGCGTCACCGTCGAGTACGCCGTGCCCGGCGGCCGCGCGCAGGACTTCCGCGGCGGCCAGGTCTTCTGGTCGGCCGACACCGGCGCGCAGGTCGTGGGCGGCGCGATCGGCGGCGCCTACCTGGGGACGGGCGGCCCCGGCGGCCCGCTCGGGTACCCGACCGGCGGCGAGCGCGCGCTGGCCGACAAGAAGGGCCGCTACCAGCAGTTCCAGCACGGCACCGTCTACTGGAGCCCGCAGACCGGCGCGCGCGCGGTGCGCGGTGCGATCCGCGACAAGTACGCCGCCCTGAACTACGAGCGCTCGGCGCTCGGGCTGCCACTGGGCGACGAGACGAAGCTCCCCGCCGGTGCCTTCCAGCGGTTCCAGGGCGGGCAGGTCTACTGGTCGCCGAAGACGCCCGCGACCGTGGTGAACAACGGGCCGATCTTCGCCGAGTGGGGTCGTCAGGGCTACGAGGGCGGCCGCCTCGGCTACCCCGTCGCCGACTCCACGCCGATCCCCGGCGGCTTCGAGCAGCGCTTCGAGCGCGGCGTGATCGCGCTGGTCAACGGGGTTGCGACCGCACGCTGACGCCCGGCCGAGGGTTGCGCTTCGGCGCTGCCGGTAGCCTGGCAGCGTTGCGTTCCGGACGTACTTCAAGGAGAGAAGACATGGCTGGACTTCGGGGAGCCCTCGTGGCCGCAGTGATGACGGGCGGCCTGCTGCTCGGCGCCGTCGCGTGCGGCGGCAGTTCGACGGTCGAGGCGCCCACCACCCCCGTGGAGGGCGAGCCCACGTCGCTGCCCGCGACCGCCCCCGGATCGGCCACGGCACCGTCGGGCTACCCGGGCGCGAGCTCCGCCGCGAACCCGGCGCTGACGCAGAAGGACAAGGACTTCATCACGAAGGTCCGCGCGGACGGCGTGAAGGCCCCCGACGACGTGGTGATCAACGCGGCGCAGTTCGCGTGCGAGTACGACAAGTCGGGCCGCGACGCCAAGAACCTCGAGCCCTTCGTGGTGGGCATCCTCGGCCCGTACGACGGCGACGCCGCCTCCGGGAACGCGAAGAAGTTCATCACCGAGGCGCGGACCTCCTACTGCAAGAAGTGATCCCGTGACGCATCAGGAGCCCGGAAAGCCGGGCGGCGGACGCAGGTTCTCGCCGGTGACGATCATCGTCGGCGTCGTCGTGATCATCGCGCTGGTGCTGCTGGCGATCCTGGTGGGCACGTGGCTGCGGCCCGGCCCGGAGTTGCCGCCGGTTTCGCCGGACGGCTCGTCGTCGAGCCCGTCGGCGACCGCGGCGCGGCCCACCTCGCAGCCCGCGGACTGCCCGGACGTGCAGGTCATCTCGGTGCCCGGCACGCTGGAGTCGTCGTCGAAGGACGATCCCTACTGGCCGACGTTCAACCCGAACTCGCTGATGCTCAAGATTACCGGGCCGCTCGCCGCCGCGCTGCCCGACAGCCGCGCCGACGTGTGGACCACCCCGTACGTCGCGCAGCTGTCGAACCCCGTCGCCATCCCGCCGGACGGGCAGGCCTCCTACGAGACGTCCCGCACCGAGGGCTACGACAAGTCCGTCGCGCAGATGAAGAAGGTCTACGACAAGTGCAAGCTCACCGGCTTCGTGCTGATGGGCTTCTCGCAGGGCGCCGTGATCGCGGGCGACATCGCCGCCGAGGTCGGCGCCGGCAAGGGCGTCGTCCCCGCCGAGAACATCCTCGGCGTGGGCCTCATCTCCGACGGCCGGCGCGAGCCCGGCGACGCCCGCACCGCGGGCCCGAACCCGCCCGGCGTGGGCGTCGAGGTCGCGTACGGCGGCTTCAGCTTCGGCAGCCTGTCGCTGCGCGGCAAGCGCGAGGGCGGCTTCGGGGCGGTCAAGGACCGCACCGTCTCCCTGTGCGGCAACAAGGACCCGATCTGCAACCAGCCCAAGGACATCTTCCAGGCCGGCAACATCGCGACCACGCTGCCCGAGCTGCAGAAGGTGCTCACCGGGAACTCGCACGCGCTGTACGCCACGACCACGGACTGGTCGTCGAACGGGCAGACCGCCACGCAGTGGCTGCAGGCCTGGGCGCGCGGCGTGATCGACAAGGCGCCTAAGCCTCCCCACAGCTAGCCCTGGTATTCACAGAGGAATGGCAGGCATGAAGAGTCAGGGAGCGCGGAAGGCCGGGCGCGTGTTCGGCATCGCCGTCATCATCGCCGCGATCATCGCGATCATCGTCGTGATCACGCTCATCATCACGATGATCCGCAAGCCGGAGCCCACCCCGCCCGGGCCGCCGACGGGGCCGCAGGCCGCGGACTGCCCGGACGTCCAGCTGATCTCCTTCCCGGGCACCTGGGAGTCCTCGGCGACCGACTCGCCCGAGGCGCCGACGTTCAACCCGCGCTCGCTGATGCTGCAGGTGACCAACCCGCTGGACAAGCGGTACGCGGACGCCCGCGCCGACATCTGGACGGTGAACTACGCCGCCCAGTTCCACAACCCGGTCGCGGTGCCGCCGGACGGCCAGATGACCTACCAGGCGTCGCGGCAGCAGGGCACCGACCGCGCGATCGCCAAGATCACCGCGGTCAAGGACAAGTGCCCTCGCACCGGCTTCGTGCTCGTCGGCTTCTCGCAGGGCGCGACGATCGCCGGCAACATCGCCGCGCAGATCGGCGCCGGCAGGGGACCGATCGCCGCCGAGCGGTTGCTCGGCGTGGGCCTGATCTCCGACAGCCGCCGCGTCCAGGGTCAGGGCAGGGCCATCGGCCCGGACCCCGCCGGCGAGGGCGTCGAGGTCACGTTCGCCGGCTTCAGCTTCTCGGGCGTCGACCTGCAGGGCAAGCGCGACGGCGGCTTCGGCTCGGTGAACGACAGGGTCGTCACGATCTGCGGCTCCAACGACCCCATCTGCAACCAGCCGAAGGGCGGGCTGCTGGGCCTGGCCACCGGCCTGCCGCAGGTGATCTCCACCATCACGCAGAACTCGCACGCCGCCTACGGCACCACCGCGAACTGGTCGCTCGAGGGCAAGACCGCCACGCAGTGGCTCACCGGCTGGGCCGTCGGCGTGATCGACAAGGCGCCGAAGACGAAGTAGCCGTGTACCGCTGACCACCTGTGCGGTGGTCAGCGGTACACACGTCAGGGGCGAGCCGGCTGCTGCTGGGTGGCGCAGTGGATACCGCCGCCGCCCGCGGCGACCGGGTCGATGTCGAGCTGCACCACCGCGCGGCCGGGGAACAGCCGCTGCAGCGTCGCGCGGGCCTCGCCGTCGGTCTCGGCATCGCCGAACTGCGGGCAGATCACCGCGCCGTTGCACAGGTAGAAGTTGATGTACCCGGCGGCGAAGTCGTCGTCCTGTGCGTACCGCTCGCGGACCGTCGAGGGCGCGCGCAGCACCTCCACCTGCAGCTTCCGTCCCTTCGCGTCGGTGGCGCCGCGGAGGATCTCCAGGTGACGCTTCGTCACCTCGTGGTCGAAGGAGTCGGGGTCGTCGTCCTGCGCGGCCACCACCACCCCGGGCGCGGCGAACCGCGCGTAGAAGTCCGTGTGCCCGTCGGTGATGTCCTTGCCCTTGATGCCGGGCAGCCAGATCACCTTCTCGATCCCCAGCAGCTCGCCCAGTTCCGCCTCGACCTGCTGCTTCGTCCAGCCGGGGTTCCGGTTGTCGTTGAGCACGCAGCTCTCGGTGATGATCGCGGTGCCCTCGCCGTCGACCTCCAGCGCCCCGCCCTCGATCACCAGGTCGGTCCGCACCGCCTCGGCCCTCGCCTGCGCGGTGACGACGCCGGCGACCTTCGCGTCGGCGTCGTGGGTCTGCTTGTCTCCCCACCCGTTGAAGTTGAAGTCGACGCCCGCGAGCCCCCTGTCGCCGGTGACGAACGTCGGGCCGGTGTCGCGGATCCACAGGTCGTCGAGCTCGGCGGGCACCAGGGTCACGCCCGGCGCGGTGCCGAGCAGCGCGCGGGCGGCGTCCAGCTGGTCGGGGCGGACCAGCATCGAGACGGGCTCGAACCGGCCGATCGTCGTCGCGATGAGCATGAGCGTCCGCTGCACGTCGGGCAGCAGCTTCCCGCCCCACACATCCTCGCGCGCGGCCAGCGCCATCCACGTGCGTTCGTGCCGCTCGCCCTCGTCGGGCATGCGCCACCGTCGCCCGCCCCGGTCCACGGGCGACCGCTCCGCCGGGGTGGTCGACGGTGCGCCGCACGCCGCCAGCACGGCCGCCGCCGCCGCGAGGAGGAAGTTCCGTCGTCGCATCGCGCCACCTCTTCCGACGGTGCCGGCCTCTCCAGCCCCGCCCGCCCATTGTCGCCGGTCCCGGCGTTCCGCGGGGGAGCGAACGCCGCGCGGGGGTCGACCGAGCCCCTGCAGGACGTCTGGCTTGTGGTGGGGGAGAGCCGGCGTTGGGNGGGGGAGCGAACGCCGCGCGGGGGACGACCGAGCCCCCACCGGAGGAACGGCGCCTGGTGGGGGAGCGACCGCCAGGCAGGGGATTCGGCGCCGCGCGGGGGACGGCCGGTACTCCGTCTCGCGGTGACGGGTCCGCACCGTCCGTGAATCCACGGCTTGCCGGGCACAGGAGGCCGGATATGGCTTCGTGTGTGCTGTGAGCCGCGGATTCACAGCGGGGAGGGATCGCTCCGGAATCGCGGGGCGGCCGAGGCACCGTCGGGCAACCGTTAGGCTGTGCGCAACGTTTCACGACCGCACCCCAGCCGACCAGGAGTACCCACACGTGACCACTGAGCCCCGCAAGTTCCGGTTCGCGGCCGGCGGCGCCGGCAACGCCGACGAGGGCGGCGCGCGCAAGTTCGTCAAGCTCGCGCAGGAGGCCGAGGAGCTGGGGTTCGACACCTTCGCGATCCCGGACCGGCTGGACGCGCAGGTGGGACCGCTGGCCGCGCTGGGCGCGCTGGCCGTGAGCACGTCCACGATCCGCCTGGCGACGTCGATGCTGGCGATGCCCTTCCGGCACCCGGCGGTGCTGGCGAAGGAGCTCACCACCATCGACGTGCTGTCCAAGGGCCGCCTCGAGGTGGGCCTGGGCCTCGGCGCCTTCAAGGAGGACTTCGATCAAGCGGGTATCGAGTTCGAGTCGCCCGACCGCCGCTTCCAGCGCCTGGACGAGGGCCTGACGGTGCTCGACGCACTGCTCCGCGGCCAGGAGGCCGAGTTCGAGGGCGAGGTCTTCCGGGTCAAGGAGCTCAAGGGCTACCCGCGGCCGCGGCAGGGCCCGCGCCCGCCGATCGCGATCGGCGCCGGCGCCCGCCGCACGCTGGAGCTGGCCGCGCGCCGCGCCGACGTCGTCTCGATCAACCCGCGCAGCTCGTCCGAGGGCAAGCTCAAGATCTCGGACATGTCCATGGACGCCGTGAAGAAGAAGGTCGAGATCGTGAAGGCCGCGGCGGGCGACCGCTTCGCGGACATCGAGCTCTCCTGGTCGATCGCCACCATCGTGATCACCGACGACCGCGAGCAGGTCGCCGACTTCGCGCTCAAGGCCATCGAGCGTGGCCTCTCGGCGAGCATCGAGATCGACAAGGAGGTGACGATCGACGACGTGCTGGGCTCGCCCTACCTCGCGATCGGCACCTTCGACGAGATCGCCGACCAGGTCCGCGCCACCCGGGCCGCCACGGGCATGTCCTACGTCGGCGTGATCCCCACCCAGATGGAGGCCTTCGCGCCCGTCCTGGAGCAGCTCAAGGGCGAGTGAGCCCGGTCCGTGCCGACCTCACGGTTTTCGTCCTGCCCGACGGTGCGCGGTACGATAGTCGGGTTTGCGGATTTTCACAGCGTGGTAACACCCCGAACGGGTGAAACATGTTGCGGATATCAAGCACTATGAGGTGGCGCACAGGCCCGCAACGGGCCGTCGCCGCCACGCGATGTATCACTGTATGACCGTCAGCCGCCCGGCGTCGGTGACGAGGAGCAATGCATGAACAACGAGTTTGACCAGTTTCTGGACGAAGACGGCAACATCTTCTTCCGCCCCGGAACCACGCTGGTCGACTTCGTCGAGCGCAACGCACGGGAGCGTGCCGACACCCTCGCCTACCGCTTCATCGACTACAGCCGCGAGCGCGACGGCGTCGTCCACGAGCTGACCTGGTCGCAGTTCGGCGCCCGGCTGCGCGCGATCGGCGCCCGCCTGCAGCACATCACCAAGCGCGAGGACCGCGTCGCGATCCTGGCGCCGCAGGGCCTGGACTACGTGACCGCCTTCTTCGGCGCCCTGTACGCCGGCAACATCGCGGTGCCGCTGTTCAGCCCGGACGAGCCCGGCCACACGGACCGCCTGCGCATCGTGCTCGAGGACTGCAAGCCGACGGCCATCCTGACCTCCTCCGGCTCCGCCGAGGCCTGCCGCAACTTCTTCCGGCACCTGCCGGCCAAGGAGCGCCCGCGCATCATCGCCGTGGACGCCATCCCGGACTCGGTGGGCTCGACGCTCAAGCCGTTCCCGATCTACCGCGACACCATCGCCTACCTGCAGTACACCTCGGGCTCCACCCGGAACCCGGCCGGCGTGCAGATCACCTACGAGGCCGTCGGCACGAACGTGATCCAGATGATCCACGCGCTGGACCTCAACGAGAACTCCCGCGGCGTCACCTGGCTGCCGATGTTCCACGACATGGGCCTGCTCACGGTGATCCTGCCCGCGCTCGGCGGCAAGTTCATCACCATCATGAGCCCGTCGGCGTTCGTCCGCCGCCCCGGCCGCTGGATCAACGAACTGGCCGCCGTCGAGGACGGCGCGGAGACCTTCGCCGCCGCCCCGAACTTCGCCTACGAGCACGCCGCCGCCCGCGGCCTGCCCAAGGAGGGCGAGACCCTCGACCTGTCGAACGTCAAGGGCCTGATCAACGGCTCCGAGCCCGTCACCGTCTCGTCGATGAAGAAGTTCAACGAGGCCTTCGCCCCGTACGGCCTCTCACCGAAGGCGATCAAGCCCTGCTTCGGCATGGCCGAGGCGACGCTGTTCGTCAGCTCGACCCCCGTCGAGAACGAGGCCCGCGTGGTCTACGTCGACCGCGACCAGCTGGCCGCCGGCACCTTCGTCGTCTCCGAGGAGGGTGCCGAGGGCGCCGTCCCGCAGGTCTCCTGCGGCGACATCGCGCTGAGCCAGTGGGCCTGCATCGTCGACCCGGAGACCGGCAAGGAGGTGCCCGACGATTCCGTGGGCGAGATCTGGCTCCACGGCATGAACATCGGCTCGGGCTACTGGGAGCGCGACGAGGAGTCCCGCGAGACCTTCCAGAACTACCTGACCCCCCTCTCCGACGGCAGCCACTCCGAGGGCGTGAAGAACCTCGAGAAGGCCAAGTGGATGCGCACCGGCGACTTCGGCGTCTACCACGGCGGCGAGCTGTACATCACCGGCCGCGTCAAGGACCTGGTGATCGTCGACGGCCGCAACCACTACCCGCAGGACCTGGAGTTCACGGCGCAGGAGTCGAACACCAAGTACATCCGCACGGGCTACGTGGCCGCCTTCTCGGTGCCGGCCAACGAGCTGCCGGCCGCGGTCTTCGAGAACGCCCACTCGGGCCTGACCTTCGACCCGAACGATCAGAGCGAGCAGCTGGTCATCGTCGCGGAGCTCGGCGCCGGCGGCGCCAAGCAGGACCAGCAGGCCCTGGCCGATGGGATCCGTTCGGCCGTCGGCGCCGCGCACGGCGTGCTGGCCCGCGACATCCTGCTGGTCCCCGGCGGCTCGCTGCCCCGCACCAGCTCGGGCAAGATCGCCCGGCGCGCGGGCCGCGCCGCGTACATCGACGGCACGCTCCGCGGCGGCTACACGCAGACGGCGTTCCCCGACGCCGACGCGAACAACGTCCAGTAGCGCCCACCGGCGCTCGCACCCCACAACTTCATCTCCCGCGACTGGGTAACCCACGGTCTCGACGCGAAGGGTAGACACAACATGGCTGAGAACGAGTACACCCCCCATGAAGGCCCGACCGGCAAGGCCCGCGAGGATCTGAGCCTCGAGGAACTGCGCGCGTGGATGCGGCAGTGGATCGCCGATGCGACCAAGCAGCCCGTCGAGAACATCACCGACGACAAGTCGCTCGACGAGTTCGGCCTGGGTTCGCGCGACGCCGTCTCGATGGCGTCGGACATCGAGGACTTCACCGGCGTGCAGCTGACGGCCACCGTCGCCTTCCAGCACCCGACGATCGCCCTGCTCAGCCAGCGCATCATCGACGGTGACCCGGTGGTCTCCGATGACGACCTCGCGGCCGAGGCGGCGCAGTACGACCGCGGCGAGGAGTTCGAGAACAACCGCGGCGTGCACGACGTGGCCGTCGTCGGCCTCGCGACTCGCTTCCCCAAGGCCGGCGAGACCCCCGAGTCGACGTGGGAGTTCCTCATCGGTGGCGGCGACGGCACCACGGACCTGCCCGAGGACCGCTGGCTCGAGTTCAAGCAGGACCCGCGCCTGAAGGCGGTCCTCGACGAGGCCAACACCTTCGGCGGCTACCTCGACGACGTGGCCTCCTTCGACGCCGAGTTCTTCCAGATGACCCCGCGCGAGGTCGAGATGGTCGACCCGCAGCAGCGGCTCGCGCTCGAGCTCACCTGGGAGGCGCTGGAGCAGGCCAACATCCCCGCCAGCTCGGTGAAGGGCACCCGCACGGGCGTGTGGATGGGCAGCTCCGCCAACGACTACCAGATGCTGGCCGTCGCCGACCCGACGAAGGCCAACCCGTACGCGCTGACCGGCACGTCGACCTCCATCGTCGCCAACCGCGTCTCGTACTTCTACGACTTCCACGGCCCGTCGGTCGCGGTCGACACGGCGTGCTCGTCGTCGCTCGTCGCGATCCACCAGGCGATCCGCAGCCTCCGGGACGGCGAGACCGACATGGCCGTCGCCGGCGGCGTGAACATGCTCATCGTGCCCGCCGCGACGCTGGGCTTCGACAGCCTCGGCGCGCAGGCGCCCGACGGTAAGATCAAGGCCTTCAGCGCCGACGCGAACGGCATGATCCGCGCCGAGGGCGGTGGCGTGGTGCTGCTCAAGCGCCTGGCCGACGCCGAGCGCGACGGCGACGACATCCTCGGCGTGATCGCGGGTTCCGCGGTCACCTCCGACGGCAAGTCCAACGGCATCTTCGCGCCGAACCCCGAGGCGCAGGTGATCAACCTGCGCGACGCCTACATCGACGCCGGTATCGACCCGCGCACCGTCGATTACCTCGAGGCGCACGGCACCGGCACGATCCTGGGCGACCCGCTCGAGGCCGACGCGATCGGCCGCGTCCTCGGCCGCGGCCGCGACGCCGAGAAGCCGCTGCTCCTCGGCTCGGCGAAGACGAACTTCGGCCACCTCGAGGCCGCCGCGGGCATCGCGGGCGTCGCCAAGGTGCTGCTCGGCATGCGGCACGGGCAGATCCCCGCCTCGCTGAACTTCAGCAGCCCCAACCCCTACATCCAGTTCGAGGCCAATCGCCTGCTCATGGCGACGCGGAACACGGAGTGGCCCAAGTACTCCGGCAACCGTCTCGCGGGCGTCACCGGCAACGGCTTCGGCGGCACCAACGCGCACGTCGTGATCAAGGAGTACGTCGCGCCCGAGGTCGTCGAGGGCGAGACCGAGTCCGACGAGGCCGCGCCGAATGCGGTGCCGGACTTCCACCCCGCCACCGTCGAGGGCGCCGCGGTGCCGCTCGTGCTCACCGCCTACGTCCCGTCGCGCCGACGGGCCGCCGCCGCCGAGCTCCTCGAGTGGCTCGAGTCGGACGAGGCGAAGGAGTACACGCTCGCCGAGATCGGCCGCACCCTCGCGAGCCGCAACCACGGCCGCGTCCGCTCGGTTGTCATGGCGAAGGACCTCGACGAGGCGATCAAGGGCTTCCGCGCGATCGCCGAGGGCAAGAACGCCCCGAACGTGATCTCCGCGAACCAGCCCGACGCGGCCGGCCCCGCGTTCATCTTCTCGGGCTTCGGCAGCCATCACCGCAAGATGGCCAAGCAGCTCTACCTCGAGGATCCCGTCTTCAAGCACTACTTCGACGAGGTCAACGAGCTCATCATCGACGAGTCGGGCAACGACTACGCCGACATGATCACCGACGACGAGCAGACCTTCCACATCGAGACCGGCCAGGTGGGCATCTTCGCGATCCAGGTCGCGCTCGTCGGCCTGTTCCGCCACTACGGCATCGAACCCGGTGTGGTGCTGCCGCATTCGATGGGCGAGGCCACGTCGGCGTGGGTCACCGGCGGCCTCTCCCTGGAGGACGCCGTCCGCGTGATCTGTCAGCGCTCGCGCCTCATGGGCGAGGGCGAGGAGATGCTGCCCGAGGAGATGGAGCGCTTCATGGCGCTCGTCGAGTACAGCGCCGCCGACATCGAGACCGTGCTCGGCGACTACGAGGGCCTGGAGATCTGCGTCTACGCGGCGCCCACGCACACCGTGCTCGGCGGCCCCGGCAAGGTCATCGACAAGATCGTCGCCGAGACCGAGGCCAAGGGCCTCATGGCGCGGAAGCTGGTGACGCGCGGCGCTTCCCACACCTCGCAGATGGATCCGCTGCTCGGCGAGCTGCAGGCCGAGCTCATGGGCATCGAGCCGCACGCCCTGAAGTACCCGATGTACTCGACCGTGAACAAGGACGAGTTCTACAAGGCCGGCCACGCGCCGGTGCACGAGGTGGACTACTGGATCAAGGGTCTGCGCCACAGCGTCTGGTTCACCCAGGCCGTGGAGAAGGCCGTCGAGGCCGGCTACCGCACCTTCATCGAGTTCTCCCCGAACCCGATCACACTGATCTCCGTCGCCGCGGTCACCTTCGGCTCCGGCATCCAGGACGCCGCGCTGGTGCAGACGCTCAAGCGCAAGGAGGACGAGCCGGGCACCATCATGACCGCGCTCGCCACCGTCTTCTCGCGCGGCCACCACGTGGACGTCGCCGCGCTGTTCGGTCCCGGCCGCTACGCGCCGGTGCCGCGGACGAAGTTCCAGCGCAAGCACATCTGGATCCAGACCAAGCTGCCCGACGGCGGCTCGGGCATGGTCCCCGGCGGCCACGTCGCGCTGCCCGACGGCCGGCACGTCTGGCAGCTCGACGCCGGCGCGCTCACCCTGGGCGACGGGACGAAGGTCCCGCTGGTCGACCTGGCGAAGAACGCCGCCGTCCAGGTGCTCGACGGTGCCGCGGTCACCGCGGCCGTCGAGCACGGCGAGGTGCGCGACGGGCTCACGCTCACCACGACGCTGACCCCGCACCCCGGCGGCGCGTCGATCCAGGTGCACGAGAACACCGGCAAGGGCTTCCGGCTCCTGCTCGACGCCGTCGTCGTGGGGGGCGAGGCCTCCGGCACCGCCGCGGCTCCGCTCATCACCCGGGCCGCGCCCGCGGTGGAGGAGATGGACGAGCTCGACGAGGCCGAGCCCGAGATCACCGTCTCCGACGAGACCGAGGCTCCCGCGCCCGAGGGCAGCGGCGAGCGCTGGTCGCCGGACACGGGCGAGACGGTGGAACACCGCCTGGGCCTGATCATCGCGGAGATCATGGGCTTCGAGATCGAGGACCTGCCCAAGGAGATCCCGCTCATCGACCTCGGCATGGACTCGCTCATCGCGATGCGCATCAAGAACCGCACCGAGTACGAGTTCGACATCCCGCCGATCCAGATCCAGGCGGTGCGCGACGCCTCGTTCAACGACGTGGTGCAGTTCGTCGAGTACGCGGTCGAGCACCGCGACCAGGTGGACGCGCTCGCCGAGCACCAGTCCGGCACCGGCGAACTCGCCGACGCCGGCCAGCTCGCCGAGATGATGAAGGCCGCCAAGGCGGAGGCCGCGGCGAAGGCCGAGACCGCCGCCGCGGCCCCCGCTGCCGAGGCTGCGCCCGCCGAGGCCGCGCCCGCGGCACCGTCGGACGAGAAGACCGAGACCGCCACCCCGGACCTGCTCGACGGCGCTGCCGTCGCGGAGGCCATCGGCGACGGCGTGCCCCCGCGCGACGCGGCGGAGCGCCTCACCTTCGCGACCTACGCGATCGTCGTGGGCAAGTCCCCGGGCGGCGTCTTCAACGAGCTCGACGTGCTGGCCGAGGACGTGGCGGAGAAGCTGACCGCCCGCCTGTCGGAGCGCGCCGGCGGCGAGATCGACATCGAGGACGTCATCGACTCGAAGAACATCGAGGAGATGGCCACCTACGTGGGCGCCGTCATGAACGAGGCGACCCCGGTGGACGGCTTCGTCCGCACGCTGCGCAAGCCGGAGGGCTCGGATCGTAAGCCGCTCTTCCTCTTCCACCCCGCGGGCGGCAACACCACCGCCTACGAGGCACTGCTGCGCAAGCTGCCGGAGGATCTGCCGATCTACGGCTTCGAGCGCGTCGAGGGCGAGATCGAGGAGCGGGTCGCCGAGTACCTGCCGAAGCTGAAGGAGATCCAGCCGGAGGGGCCGTACCGGCTCGCGGGCTGGAGCCTCGGCGGCGCCTTCGCCTACGGGCTGGCGCGCGCGCTCGAGGACGAGGGCCAGGAGGTCGAGTACATCGGCCTGCTCGACGTGGTCGCTCCGAAGGTGCCGCTCACCGACGAGCCCGCCGAGAAGAAGGCCCGCCTGGAGCGCTGGGAGAAGTTCGCGCGCAAGAACTACGACATCGGCGACGAGATCGAGCTGCCCATGGACCGCCTCAACGCGGCCGACGACGAGGGCCAGTTCCGGATCATCATGGAGCTGGTGCAGCTGTCCGACAAGAAGATCCCGACGTCGATGATCGAGCACCAGCGCACGTCCTTCGTGGACAACCGCATGCTGATCAAGGTGAACCCGGCCGACTACGGGAAGTTCGGCGGCACGGTCACGCTGTACCGCGCGGACCGCATGCACGACGGCGCCGTCGAACTGGAGCCGAACTTCGCGGACATCGCGCCGGACGGCGGCTGGGCGCCGGTGGTCGAGGACCTGCGGATCGTCAAGATCGGCGGCGACCACCTGCAGCTCATCGACGAGCCGTACATCGGCAAGATCGCGGCGCACATGACGGACGAGCTCAACCGGGCCGACGGCGCCAGCTGAGCTCCGGGCAGGGGATAGGGTGACAGACGTGACGGACGTATCGGACCAGGTCGACCTCAACACGACCGCGGGCAAGCTCGAGGATCTGTACCGCCGCCTCGAGGAGGCGAAGGACCCGGGCAGCCCGCGGGCGCGGGAGCGGCGCGATGCGAAGGGCCTGCCCAGCGCGCGTGCCCGCATGCGCATGCTGTTCGACGAGGGCACCTTCGTCGAGCTGGACCAGCTCGCGAAGTCGCCCGGCGACGACCGCATCAAGGACGGCGTCGTCATCGGCTACGGCCTGGTCAACGGCCGCAAGGTCGCGGCCTTCAGCCACGACCAGACCGTGGGCGCCGGCACCGTCGGCGAGATGTTCGGCCGGAAGATGGTCAAGCTGTACGACTTCGCGGCGGCCGCGGGCCTGCCGGTGGTCGGCATCAACGACTCGGGCGGCGCCCGTATCCAGGACGCGGCCACGTCGATCGCCTGGTACGCCGAGCTCGGCCGGCACCAGGACGGCCTGTGCGGCCAGGTCCCGCAGATCTCGATGATCCTCGGCACCTGCGTCGGCGGCGCGGTCTACGCGCCCGCCAACACCGACGTGCTCGTCGGCGTGCAGGACAACACCTACATGTTCGTCACCGGCCCCGAGGTGATCCGTCCGACCACGGGCGAGACCACCTCCGCGGAGGACCTCGGCGGCGCGATCAATCAGGCCCAGTGGGGCAACCTGCACCACGTCGCGGTCGACGAGCAGGCGGCCTTCGACTGGGTCAAGCGCTACCTGTCCTTCATGCCGGACTCGGTGCACCAGCGTGCGCCGCTGATCAACCCGGGCCTGGAGCCGGAGCTGACGGAGTCGGACCTCTCGCTCGAGTCGATCATCCCGGACGCCGACACCGCCGGCTACGACATCCACGACGTGATCCTGCGCGTCTTCGACGACGGCGACTTCCTCGAGTACGCGGAGCTGTGGGCCCCGAACATCGTGACCGGCTTCGCCCGCGTCGACGGCCAGCCCGTCGGCGTGGTCGCGAACCAGCCGATGCACATGGCAGGCACCCTCGACACCCAGGCCTCGGAGAAGGCGGCGCGGTTCGTGCGCCTGTGCAACTCCTTCAACATCCCGCTCGTCTTCCTCGTGGACGTCCCCGGCATCCTGCCCGGCGTCGAGGAGGAGAAGATCGGCACCATCCGCCGGTCGGGCAAGTTCATCTTCAGCTACGTCGAGGCGGCCGTCCCGAAGGTCACCATCATCCTGCGCAAGTCCTACGGCGGCGCGTGGGCCGTGATGGGCTCCAAGCAGCTGGGTGCCGACTTCGTCTTCGCGTGGCCGACGGCGCGCCTGGCCGTCATGGGCGCCGAGGGCGCCGCCGCGATCATCAAGCGGCGCGAGATCGAGGAGGCCGGCGAGAACGGCCCCGCGATCCGGCAGGCCTTCATCGACTTCTACAACCAGTTCATGGCGACGCCGTGGCTGGCCGCGGAGCGCGGGTACATCGACGGTGTGATCGAGCCGAAGGAGACCCGGCTGCTGATCCGCAAGTCGATCGCGCAGCTGCGCGACAAGGAGCTGCAGCGCGTGCCGCGCCGCACCTACCTCATGCCGATGTAAATGGCGTCGCTGGAGGGCTTTCCGCAGCTCGTCGGGTCGGTGCTCACCGACCCGGACGTGACGGCTGCCTACGCCGTCGATCACTGCTCGCCGGTGCACGGCGCCGTCCCGCTCGCCGTGGTGCTGGCCGAGACCACCGAGGACGTCGCCGCGGCCGCGGCCTGGTGCTACGCCAACGATGTCGTGATCGTGCCGCGCGGCGCGGGCAGCGGCCTCGCCGGCGGCGCCAGCGCCATCGAGGGTTGCGTGATCATCTCGCTCGCGAAGATGAACGCGATGCTCGAGATCAACGTCGCCGATCAGTACGCCCGCGCGGAGGCGGGCGTGCTCAACGCCGACCTCGACCGCGCGGTCCGCGAGCACGGGCTGATGTACCCGCCGGACCCCTCGTCGTTCGAGATCTGTTCCATCGGCGGCAACGTCGCGACCAATGCCGGCGGTCTGCGCTGCGTCATGTACGGCGTGACGCGCGAGTACGTGCTCGGGCTGACCGTCGTGCTGCCCGACGGCCGGATCATCACGACCGGTCGGCGCACCGTCAAGGGCGTCACCGGCTACGACCTGACCCAGCTGCTCGTCGGCAGCGAGGGCACGCTCGGCATCGTCACCGAGGTCACCGTCAAACTCCGTCCCGCGCCGGTGATCCCGCCGACGACCGTCGCCGCGTCGTTCCCGGACGTGGTGAGCGCGGCGGCCGCCGTCGCCGCGGTGGTCGGCACGGGCGTCGTGCCCGCGCTCATGGAGCTCATGGACCGCCGCACCCTCGAGTGCGTGGAGGCGCTGCGCCCCTTCGGCCTCGAGGACGAGACCCGGGCGATGCTCATCGGCCAGGGCTCGACGCCCGCCGACGCCGCGGTCCTCTCCCGCGAGTTCGAGGCCGCCGGGGCCCACTACACCGTGGTCTCCGACGATCCCGTCGAGGCGGCCGAGCTGCTGGCCGTGCGCCGCGCCGCCTTCCACGCCTACGAGCACGCCGGCAACATCTTCTCCGAGGACGTGGGCGTGCCCCGCTCGCAGCTGCCCGAGATGTTCGCCCGGATCGAGGCGATCTCCGCGAAGTACGACGTCGACATCCCCACGTGCGCGCACGCGGGCGACGGCAACCTGCACCCCACGCTGATCTATCCGAAGGACGAGCGGGAGGTGCCCCAGGCCATCTGGGACGCCGCCGACGAGGTCTTCCAGGCCGCCCTCGCGCTCGGCGGCACGCTCACGGGCGAGCACGGTGTCGGTGTGTTGAAGGCCCGCTGGGTGGGGGAGGAGCTCTCCGAGGACGTCCTCGAGCTGCACCGCGGCATCAAGGCCGTCTGGGACCCGAAGAACCTGCTCAACCCCGGCCGCGGCTTCTAGGTCCGCTCGCTGCGCTCCCGCACCCGTTTCGCCCCGTCGCACCCGGCGTACCGGGTGCGCTCGCGCGGTTCGGGTGCGGATGGCTTCCCGCACCCGAAATGCCCGCCGCGCGGTGGTCGATCAGGCCAGCGAGTCGACGAAGACCGCGGCGACGGCTTCGAGGCCGCGCTGGTCGTCGTCGGAGAACCTGGAGACCTTCTCGCTGTCGAGATCGAAGACGCCGATCAGCTCGCCGTCGCGGATCAGCGGCACCACGAGCTCGGAGTTCGTCGCGCCGTCGCAGGCGATGTGGTCGGCAATAGCGTGCACGTCGTCGACCCGCTGGGTCTCGCGCGTGCGCGCGGCCGCGCCGCAGACGCCCCGGTCCAGTGGGATGCGGATGCACGCCGGGAGCCCCTGGAACGGCCCGACGACGAGCTCGGCACCGTCGTAGAAGTAGAAGCCGACCCAGTTGAGGTCGGGCACCGTCGCCTTGACGAGGGCCGAGAGGTTCGCGGCGTTGGCGATCCGGTCGGTTTCGCCGGCGACGAGCGCGCGGGCGTAGGCGGCGAGCTCGGCGTAGCGCTCGGCGGGGGAGTCGGAGAGGTCGGGAAGCGAGAACGACACGCCCTGACGGTACGGGGTCCGACGGTGCGCCGACACCCCCGTATCCGCCGTGAGTCTGGGCGGAAGCTGAGAGTGCGGGGCCTTCGGCATCGACGTGATCGAGATCGAAAAAACACCGTATGTACTGCGCTGACCTGCTCCGCCGCATCGATCTTCACCGGTGGTTGTAACACGGTGACGCGACGCTCCGACTAAGAGTTTGTCAGGAACTGAGATCTCGCATACAGTGCCTGACGAGCACTGAACCGCTCGCGTTGCTCTGCCGCGGGGCCTCCCTGTGGTAGTGACGGGCCCGGCGCCGCCGGTACCGCGTAGGCGGTTCGCACGCGCCCACCGGGCGGAAACACTGAGGAAGAGAGTCTCGTATGCGTATGCGCAACGGCTGGGCCAAGAAGGCCACCGCCGCCGCGGTCACCGTGGCTGCCATTCCGGCCCTGACGATCGCCGGCACGGGCGCCGCGAACGCCTGGGGCCCCGGCAGCGCCAAGAACCCGCCGAAGGGCTTCAAGCAGGCCTTCGTCAACGGTGCCGGCATGCCGAACGTCAAGGTCCGCAGCTGGGCCTCGACCACCACCGACCCCAAGAAGGCTCCGACCGTCGTTCTGCTCGACGGCCTGCGCGCCACCTGGGACGTCTCGGGCTGGGAGCGCGACTCCAACGTGGCCTTCCTGTCGCAGAAGGGCATCAATGTCGTGACGCCCGTCGGCGGCACCTCGAGCTGGTACACCGACTGGCAGGGCCCGTCCTCGACGAACCGCCAGCCCTACCGTTACACCTGGGCCTCGTTCCTGAAGAACAGCCTGCCCCAGTACATCCGCAGCCTCGGCTTCAGCGACAACGTCTCGCTGGTGGGTCTGTCGATGTCCGGTAGCGCCGCGATCATCAACACGGTCGAGTCGAACGGCTACTACAAGCGCGCCGCCTCGCTGTCCGGCCTGAACAACATCTCGGCGCCCGGCGTCCCGATCGCCGTCGGCATCGCCTCGCTCGATTCGGGCGGCTACAACGCCGGCCTCGACATGTGGGGCGGCCCGTTCGATTCGCGCTGGGCGAAGAACGACCCGACCGTGCAGGTGAACCGCCTGAAGAACATCCCGCTGTGGATCTCGGCCGGCAACGGCGTCTTCGGCAAGTACACCCCGAACCCGGGCCCGGCCGACGTCATCCAGGGCGTGCCGCTCGAGTGGCTCGCGCTGTCGCAGTCGCGCTCCTTCCAGGGTGCGGCGCAGCGCGCCGGCCTGAACAAGGTGCACTACGACTTCCCGCCCGCCGGCACCCACACGTGGGGCTACTGGCAGGACCAGGTGTGGCAGATGCAGCGCACCGGCTGGTTCTCGAAGTAATCGCTTCGCGATTGCACGAACAGATCACACGACTGGCGGCCTCGTTCGGACGAACGGGGCCGCTTGTCGTATTGTGAGGTGGACGACTTTCCTGAGGAAACCGGGAGGGTCTGTAACGACTTACCCTGTGATTTCGATGAGATCCAGGGAGAGTGTCGCTCATGTGACTGATGTGAAACATGTGACATGTGTGACGAACGATGTTAGAGTGACGGCTGTGACATGGCTGGTCGAGTGCGACCATCTGTCCGGTCCACCAGCAACTGCGCGGAGACTCCGCGTGAAAAAGGAGAGGTCAGCAATGCGAGCAGCCTGGGGTAAGCGAGCGGGTGCGGCGGTTCTCACCGCGGCCATGGTGCCCGCCCTCGCCGGTATGGGTGCCGGCGTCGCCGGCGCCTGGGGTCCGGGGTCGGCGAAGAACCCGCCCAAGGGCTTCAAGTCCGAGAAGGTCGACGGAGCCGGCATGCCGGCCGTCACGGTGCGTTCGTGGGCCTCCACCACGACCGATCCGGCGAAGGCCCCGACCGTCGTTCTGCTCGACGGTCTGCGCGCGACGCAGGACGTCTCCGGCTGGGAGCGCGACTCCAACGTCGCCTTCCTGTCGCAGAAGGGCATCAACGTCGTCATGCCCGTCGGCGGTACCGCCAGCTTCTACACGAACTGGGCGAACACCTCCAAGCACGGCAACGGCACCTACAAGGCCACCTGGGGCAACTTCCTCGCGTCGAGCCTGCCGAACTACATCAAGTCGCGCGGCTTCTCGAGCAACCTCTCGCTCGTCGGCATCTCGATGGGTGGCGGCGCCGCCCTCATCAACGCCGCGAACAACCCCGGCGTGTACAAGCGCGCCGCTGCGCTCTCGGGCTTCCTGAACACCTCGGCCCCCGGCATGCCGGTCGCCGTGGGCGTCGCCATGCTGGACGCGGGCGGCTACAACGTCCTCGACATGTGGGGCGGCCCGTTCGACGCCAACTGGGCGAAGAACGACCCGACCGTCCAGGTCGGTCGCCTGAAGGGCACCAAGCTGTGGATCACCGCCTCGACCGGTGAGCCCGGCAAGTACACCCCGAACCCGTCGCCCGCCGACATCGTTCAGGGCGTGCCGCTCGAGATCCTCGCCAAGTCGCAGTCGGAGGCCTTCAAGGCCGCCGCCGACAAGGCCGGCGTGAGCGCTCACTACGACTTCTCGTCGGTGGGCACCCACACCTGGGGCTACTGGAGCGACCAGGTGTGGCAGATGCAGCGCACCGGTTGGTTCAACTGATCGCGCGCTGATCGAAAGATCGTGAGGAAGGCCCCGGGCACTGCCCGGGGCCTTCCGGCGTATCGGTACGCTTTTCAGCGAACCCACACGAGAGAGTCGAGGTTGCAGCCCTCATGACCCCGCCGGCCCCGCTCACCCCCACGACCGCCGACACCGACGAGCCGCTCGGTTTCCGCATCGATCCCGTGCTCGCGCGTAGCTGGCTGCTGGTCAACGCCGCGCAGCCGGAGCGCTTCGACGCGGCGGCCCGCTCGCGCGCGGACATCGTGGTGCTGGACATCGAGGACGCCGTCGCGCCCAAGGACAAGACCGCGGCGCGGAACAACGTGGTCGACTGGCTCAGCCGGGAGGTCGACGGTACGCCGAACGACGGCTGGGTCCGCGTCAACGGCTTCGGCACGCAGTGGTGGGCGGACGACCTCGAGGCCCTGCGGGAGGCGAAGCACCTCGGCGGCGTCATGCTCGCGATGGTCGAGTCGATGGACCACGTCACCGAGACCGCGAAGCGCCTGCCGGATACGCTCATCGTCGCGCTGGTGGAGACCGCGCGCGGCCTGGAGCGGATCAGCGAGATCGCGTCGGCCAAGGGCACGTTCCGCCTGGCCTTCGGCATCGGCGACTTCCGCCGCGACACCGGCTTCGGCGGCGACCCGACGACGCTGGCCTATGCGCGCTCGCGGTTCACCATCGCCGCCAAGGCCGCGCACCTGCCGGGCGCGATCGACGGGCCGACCGTCGGGTCCAAGGGGCTGCTGCTGACGGAGGCGACCGCGGTCTCCGCCGAGTTCGGCATGACCGGCAAGATCTGCCTCACCCCCGACCAGTGCCATCCGGTGAACGAGGGACTGAGCCCCTCGCCGGAGGACATCCGCTGGTCGCGGGAGTTCTTCGCGGACTTCGACCGGGACGGCGGCGAGATCCGCAACGGCTCGGACCTCCCGCGCATCGCGCGGGCCACGAAGATCCTCGACCTGGCCCGCGCCTACGGCATCGTCGTTGCCGACGGCCTGGACGGGGAGCACGCCCCCGCACCGTCGGACACCTTCCACTACTGAGCCCGACGACGCAGCCCCCTCCCGCGCACCGGCGGGAGGGGGCTGCGTCGCGCTGTGGATCAGGCCTGGCGCAGGGCCTCGATGTCGAGGGTCAGGGTGATCTTGTCGCCGATGACCTTGCCGCCGGTCTCGAGCGGCATGTCGATGGTGATGCCGAAGTCCTGGCGGGTGATGACGGTCTTGGCCTCGAACGCCGCGACCTCGCCCTGGCCCATGCCGGGGTTGGTGCCGAGGAACTCGAGGTCGAACTCGACGGGCTTGGTGACGCCGCGCAGGGTCAGCTCGCCGGTGAGCACGTAGTCCGAGCCCTTCGCCGCGACGCCGGTCGAGAGGAAGGTCGCCTTCGGGTGGTTCTCGGCGTCGAAGAAGTCGGCGGTGCGGATGTGCGCATCGCGCTGCGCGTTGCGGGTGTTCACGGAGGTCACGTCGACCTCGGCCGACAGCGACGCGGTGCCGTCCTCGGCGACCGTGATCGTGCCGCTGAACTCGTCGAACCGGCCCTTGACCTTGCTCACCATCAGGTGGCGCACGGAGAACTCGACGGACGAGTGGACGGGATCGACGACGTAGGTGCCGGCGGGGAGGACGTTGCTCATGGGGATGCTCCTTCGATGATTGAACTCTCAAGACTCATCGAGCATAACCGGACTGCGGTCCGATGTATTCCGGGTCGGGTGAACCCGCCCTGAACATCCCCGGAATTCCGGTTCTACGCGGCGCCGTGGAAGACGGCCTCCACGTTGTTGCCGTCCGCGTCCCGAACGAAGGCGCCGTAGTAGCCGGGGTGGTACTCCGGCCACAGGCGCGGCGCGTGCAGCGATTCCGCGCCGAGCTCGAGGGCGACCCGGTGGAACTCGTCCACGGTGGCCGTGTCGGGCGCGGCGAAGGCGATGTGCGCCTCCCGGTTCGACGCGCCCTCGGCGGCGCCGGAGATCCAGAAGACGGGCTGGTCGACGCCGTAGCCGACGGCGACCTCGAAGTCCATGAGGCGGCGCGAGCCGAGCACGGCCAGCACCCCGTCGTAGAACCGCTTCGCGGCGTCCAGGTCGGCACAGTTGATCCCGAAGTGGTCGATCATGACGGCTCCTCGCCCGATGCCGGGCGCCCGCTGCACCCGTGACGCCCTCAGGTCTAGCACCGGGGACCGACAGGTTTCAGGCCAATGCGGCGCGCGCCGCCTCCCGGGCCGCCTGCGGATCCGTCGCGGCGACCGCCGCCTCGGCCGCCCAGCGGCACTGCTGCAGCGTCACCGAGCCGACCCGGGCGCCCACGGCCGCGGCGGCGCCCGCCGCGCACGACAACGAGTTCACGCCCAGTCCCACGAGCACGCAGGCCAGCAGCGGGTCGGCCGCGGCCTCGCCGCAGACGCCCACCGGCTTGTCCGCGTCGGCGCCGGCGCGGGCGGTGAGCTGGATCAGCTTCAGTACCGCGGGCTGCCACGGGTCGGTGAGCGCCGCGAGCTCGGTGCTCATCCGGTCGGCCGCCATCGCGTACTGGGTGAGGTCGTTGGTGCCGAGCGAGACGAAATCCACTTCCGCCAGCACGGCGTCGGCGCACAGCGCGACGGCCGGGACCTCCACCATGACGCCCGCCGTGAGCCCGCGCTCCCGGCACTTGGCGGCGAAGTCCCGCGCCTCCGCGGCGGTCGCGATCATCGGCGCCATCACCCACGGCTGCGCGGCGGCGCCCTCGGCCGCGGCGGCGATCGCGTCCAGCTGCCGGTCCAGCAGCCCGGGATCGTTCTCCGCGATGCGGATGCCGCGCACGCCCAGCGCGGGGTTCTCCTCCACGCCGTGGTCGACGAACTTCAGCGGCTTGTCCGAGCCCGCGTCCAGCGTGCGGATCACGACCTTCCGCCCGGGGAAGGCGTCGATCACCTCGCGGTACAGCGCGGCCTGCTCGTCGACCGAGGGCTCGTCGGCCCGGTCGAGGAAGGCCAGCTCGGTCCGGAACAGGCCGACGCCCTCCACCTGCCGCTCGGCGGCGCCGCGCGCCGTGGCCCCGTCCTGCACGTTGGCGAGGATCGCGACCGCGGCACCGTCGGACGTGTGCCCGGGTCCGCGCCACCGCGCGATCTCGGCCGCCTCGCGGGCCGCCTCCGCGACCCGCGTCCTGGCCTCGCCCTCGTCCGGGTCGACGGTGACGGTGCCCGCGCCGCCGTCGAGGAGGACGGGCGTGCCCGCGTCGACGGTGCCGGCCCCCGTCAGCCCGACGATGTAGGGGATGCCGAGCTGCCGGGCGATGATCGCGGTGTGGCTGGTCGCGCCGCCGAGCCGGGTGCCGATGCCGACGATGAGCGCCGGGTCGAGGCCGGCGGTGTCGGCCGGGGCGAGGTCGTCAGCCAGCAGGATCGACGGTGCGTCCGGCACCGGCACGCCGGGCTCGGGGCCGCCGAGGAGCTCGGCGACGACGCGATCGCGCACGTCGCGCAGGTCGGTCACGCGCTCGGCCATGAGGCCGCCGAGCTTGGTGAACATGTCCGCGAACTGCTCGGTCGCGGCGGCGACGGCGTTCGCTGCGGGGGTGCCGGCTTGGATCAGCTTCTCGGTGGTGCCGATCCACGCCTTGTCGGAGGCGAGCCCCGCGTTCGCGCCGAGGACCTCCGCCGCGGCGCCCTGGGCCTGCGCGGCGCGGGCCCGCAGCCGGTCGGCGACGGCCTGCGCCGCGGAGGAGAACCGGGCGGCCTCGGCGTCCCGGTCGTCCTCGGGCAGGTCGACGGGCGGCGGCACCTCGGGGCGCGCGCCGGGCCACATGACGGGCGCGTAGGCGACGCCGGGCACGACGGGGGTGCCGGTGAGGGTGGCGAGGCCGGGCGCGGTCGACTGCTGCGAAGTCATGTGACACAGATTACGAAATCCTCTTGACTTGTCAACACAAACAGGCGTAAAAACAGAAAAATCAAAACCATAGCCACAGAAACCCACGAACTCGGAGGGGTCATGTACGCGGAGGAACGACAGCGCGCGATCAGTGAACTGGTCGGTGGTCGCGGCCGCGCGTCGGTCATGGAACTGGCCGAACGGTTCGACGTGACCCCGGAGACGGTGCGCCGCGACCTGGACGCGCTCGAGCGCCTCGGCGGCGTGCGCCGGGTGCACGGCGGCGTCGTCGCCGCCGGCGTCCTGGCCGGCGCCGAATCGGGGCTGGGGGAGCGCGAGGGCACCAACGCCGAGGCGAAGCGCCTGATCGGCGCCGCGGCCCGGCGCTTCCTGCCCCCGGCGGGCGGCTCCGTCCTGTTCGACGCGGGCACCACGACCATCGCCGCGGCCCGCGAGGTCCCGGCCACCCTGCACATCACCGCGATCACCAACTCCGTGCCCGTCGCGGCCGCGCTGTCGACCCGCGAGGCCGTCGAACTGCGGCTGCTCGGCGGCCGCGTCCGGGGCCTCACCCAGGCCGCGGTCGGCGCCGGCACCGTCGCCGAGATCGCGGGGCTGCGGGCCGACGTCGCGGTCATCGGCGCCAACGGCCTCGGCGCCGAGCGCGGGCTCTCGACGCCCGACGCCGACGAGGCCGCGGTCAAGACCGCGATGGTCCGCGCCGCCGACGTCGTGGTCCTCGTCGCCGACGCCTCCAAGTTCGGGCGCGAGAGCCTGGTCGCCTTCGCCGGCCTGAGCGCGGTCGACGTCCTGGTCACGGACGCGGAGCCCACCGGCGCCCTCGCGACGGCGCTCGCCGACCACGGCGTGGACGTCGAGGTCGCCGCCCGATGATCGTGACCGTCACCGCCAACCCCAGCCTGGACCGGCTCGTCGTCCTCGGCGGGCCGCTGCGCCGCGGGGCCGTGCACCGCGCCGAGGGCGCGGCCGCCGACCCCGGGGGTAAGGGCGTCAACGTCTCCCGCGTGGTGCACGCGGCGGGGGAGGGCACCGTCGCCGTGCTCCCGGCCGATCAGGGCGATCCGCTGCTCGTCGGGCTCTCCCGCCTCGGCGTGCCCGCGATCCCGGTGCCCGTGGGCCACGAGGTCCGCAGCAACATCACCGTCACCGAGCCCGGCGGCACCACCACCAAGCTCAACGCGCCCGGGGCGCCGCTGGCGCCGGAGACGGTGCGGGCCTTCGAGGACGCGATCGTCGCCGCCGCCGACGGTGCCGCCTGGCTCGCCCTGTGCGGCTCGCTGCCGCCGGGCCTTCCTGACGACTGGTACGCCCGTCTCGCCGAGCGCCTCGGTGCCGCGCCGGACGGCCCGCGCATCGCCGTCGACACCTCCGGCCCGGCGCTCGCCGCCTCCGCGGTGCGCGGCGTCGCGCTGCTGAAGCCCAACGCCGAGGAGCTCGCCGAGCTGGTGGGCCGTGGCCCCGAGGCCGGCGCGGACTTCGAGAACCGCGCGGCCTCCGGCGATCTCGAGCCCGTCCGCGCCGCCGCCGACGAGTTGCATCGCGCCACGGGCGCCGCCGTCCTCGCCACGCTCGGTGCCGCCGGCGCGCTCCTGGTCACCGCCGAAGGAGCCTGGGCCGCGACCCCGCCCCCGATCACGGTGCGCAGCACGGTCGGCGCCGGCGACAGTTCCCTCGCCGGCTACCTCATCGCTCATGCGCGCGGCGCCGATGCGCCACAGCGCCTTTCCCTCGCGGTCGCCTACGGCGCCGCGGCCGCCGCACTGCCGGGCACCCAGGCGCCCCGACCGGAGGAGCTCGCCGTCGCCGACGTGCGGGTCACCGCCCTGTAGCCCCTCGATCCGCCCGATCCACCAGCAGAACCGGAGAACACCCCCATGACCGAATCGATCATCGCGCCCGAGCTGGTCGCGCTCGACGTCTCGGCCGGCACCGACAAGAACGAGGTGATCGCCTACCTCGCCGCCCGCATCACCGACGCCGGCCGGTCCACCTCCGTCGACGGCCTCGTCGAGGCGGCGCTCGCGCGTGAGGCCCAGTCCGCCACCGGCCTCCCCGGCGGCATCGCGATCCCGCACTGCCGCGCCGCGGCCGTCACCGCCGCCAGCCTCGGCTTCGCCCGCCTCGACCCGAAGGTCGACTTCGGCGCCCCCGACGGCGGAGCCGACCTCGTCTTCCTCATCGCCGCACCGGAATCCGGCGGCTCGCAGCACATGAAGCTGCTCAGCGCGCTCGCCCGCGCCCTGGTCCGGCCCGAGTTCACCGCGTCGCTCCGCGCCGCCGCGACGCCGGAGGAGGTGGTCGCCCTCGTCGAGGACGTCATCACCCCGAAACCCGCGGAGCCGAAGCCCGCCGCTCCCGTCCCGGCGGCCCCGGCTGTACCGGCGGAGGAGACGGCACCGTCGGGCAAGCCCTCGCTCGTGGCGATCACGGCCTGCCCCACGGGGATCGCGCACACCTACATGGCTGCGGACGCCCTCAAGCTGGCCGCCGAGCGTGCCGGCGTCGAGCTGACCGTCGAGACGCAGGGTTCCTCCGGCTCCACGCCGCTCTCGGCGCAGACCATCGCCGACGCGGGCGCCGTCGTCTTCGCCACCGACGTGGGGGTCAAGGGCCGCGAGCGCTTCGCGGGCAAGCCCGTCATCACCTCCGGCGTCAAGCGCGGCATCAACGAGCCGGACGCGATGATCGCCGAGGCGGTCGCCGCCGCGACCGACCCGCACGCCACCAGGGTCGACGGTGCCGCCGCCGCGAGCGGCGAAACCGCCTCCGCGCCGACGGGTCTCGGCGGGCAGCTCAAGCGCGCCCTGCTCACCGGCGTCAGCTACATGATCCCGTTCGTCGCAGCGGGCGGCCTGCTCATCGCGCTGGGCTTCCTGTTGGCGGGATACGAGATCGGCAACAGCACGCTGTCCGAGGGGACGTCCGACGGCGCGTACATCGCCCTGCACAACTCCCTATGGAACCTGCCGGACGGCGGCCTCCTGCAGTACCTCGGGGCGGTCAGCTTCGCGACGGGGCAGGCGGCGATGAGCCTCATGGTCGCGGTGCTCGCGGGGTACATCGCCTACGCCATCGCCGATCGTCCCGGGCTCGCACCGGGATTCGTCGCGGGCGTCCTCGCGGTGACCGTCAACGCCGGCTTCATCGGCGGCGTCGTCGGCGGCCTGCTCGCCGGTGTGGTCGCGCTGTGGATCGGCAAGCTCCAGCTGCCGCAGTGGGCCCGCGGCCTGATGCCGGTGGTGATCATCCCGCTGTTCGCCACGCTCATCACCGGCGGCCTGATGTACATGGTGCTCGCCGGCCCGCTGCGCTGGGTCAACGAGGCCATGACGGACGCCCTCAACGGGATGAGCGGCGGCAGCAAGATCGCGCTCGGCGTGGTCCTCGGCCTCATGATGTGCTTCGACCTGGGCGGCCCGGTGAACAAGGCCGCGTACGCCTTCGGTGTCGCCGGGATCGGGCTCGCCACCGCGGGCGTGCCGCAGTGGGAGATGATGGCCGCCGTCATGGCCGCGGGCATGGTGCCGCCGCTGGCTCTGGCCCTCGCCTCCACGGTCCTGCGCCCGAGCCTGTTCACCGAGCCCGAGCGGGAGAACGGCAAGGCCGCCTGGTTCCTCGGCGCGTCGTTCATCTCCGAGGGCGCCATCCCGTTCGCCGCGGCCGACCCGCTCCGGGTGATCCCGTCGATGATGCTCGGCGGCGCCGTGACCGGCGGCCTGTCCATGGCGCTCGGCGCGCAGCTGCGCGCCCCGCACGGCGGCGTCTTCGTCCTGTTCGCGATGAACGGGACGTGGTGGAAGTTCCTCATCGCCCTCGCCGCCGGGGTCGTGGTGAGCGCCGTGGCGGTCGTCGCGGCCAAGTCCGTCGGACGCGCGGACGCCGCAGCGACCGAATCCGCCCAGCCCGCGGCCGTCGCCGCGTAATACTGGTCCTGACCACTCGCGCGGCCGACCGGCGGCGTCGAGACGAACACACCCCACGAGGAGAGACATGCCCAGCACCACCGTCGCCGTCGGATCGGCCGTCGGCCTGCACGCCCGCCCCGCCGCCGTGATCGCGAACGCCGTCAACGAGTCGGGCCACGAGGTCACCCTGTCCGTCGCCGGCGGCGAGCCGGTGGACGCCGGGTCGGCGCTGATGATCATGACCCTCGGCGCCGAGCAGGGCGTGGAGGTCACCGTCGAATCCGCCGATCAGGGCACCGTCGACGCGATCGCGGCCCTCGTCGCCCAGGATCTCGACGCCTGAGCACCTCGACGCCTGAGACGCGGCGCGAACGATGGAGGGGCGGCCGGAATGCCCGGCCGCCCCTCCATCGTGTTCCGGTCTAGGTGACCGGCGCGATGCAGTAGCTCACGCGCTGCGGCGCGGCGTAGTTCAGCGCCGACGAGCCGCGGCAGGTCAGCGGGGCGCCCGCCGCGCGCTCGATCACCCGGATCACGTTCGACGGTGCGCTGCCCGTCCCGGACGGGCAGGCGACGGAACGGATGTCGGTGGTCGCGGCAGTATCGGGCTTGACCTGGTAGCAGGTGCCCAGCGTGAGCTTGGGGACGACGCACAGCACGGCGCCCGCGGACTCGACGCGCGCGTAACTCGGCTGGCTGCACGCGGTCTTCGCCGCGGCCTTCTCGGCGACGGCGAAGCTGAGCCCGTCGCCGTCGCAGCCGGTGCGGGTGGCGTTGCCGCCGGAGACGGTGACGCAGTCGCCGACCTCGACGGAGCTGACCGGCGCGACCTCGGGGCTCGACGGCTTGACCCCCAGCAGCAGGACCGCGGCCCCCATCACGAGCGCGGCGATGAGGCCGGAGTAGACCACCGAGCTGACCACCTTCCAGGCGGTGGTCGGCCTGGCCTCGTCGATCCGCCGGCCCACCGGCGTCGCCTCGAGGCGACGCCGGAGCGCGGCGAGACGCGGCTGCGCGGGCTGCAGGAAGGGCATCGACATAGTCTCAATCTTAACTTGAGACTCACTAGGTAACACAAGTCTCAGTTTTCACAGATCGAATCGGCGCGGCTGGGCCACGGCACCGACGCGGGCTCATTAGGCTTTGCGGCATGTCATTCGACGACGCGCCCGTCATCGCCGTGGGTCCGAAGCCCGATCCCGATTTCGACGCCGCGATCACCGCGGGCGGCGGCGAGCCCGGACCCCTGGCCCGGGCCGACGGCCTCGTCTGGACCGATTCCCGCGCCGCGCTGCCCGCGCTCCCGCCGAGCGTCCGCTGGGTGCAGCTGCCCTTCGCCGGCGTCGAGGGGTTCCTCGACAGCGGCGTCATCGCGGGCAACCCGAAGGTCGTCTTCACCTCGGCCGCCGGGGCGTACTCCGGCACGGTCGCCGAGCAGGCGATCGCCCTGCTGCTGGCCGGCGTGCGCGGGCTGTGGCGGCGCGAGGCCTCGTGGGACGCCGCGGGCGCGGCCGCCGTCACGGGCCGCCTCGGCGGTACGACGGTGGCGATCATCGGCGCGGGCGGTATCGGCCGCGACATCATCCCCGCGCTGCGCGGGCTCGGCGTCAAGGTGGTCGCCGTGAACCGCTCGGGCACCGACGTCTCCGACGCGGTCGTGGTCACCGCGGACCGGCTCGACGAGGTCTGGCCCGCCGTCGACCACGTGATCCTGGCGGCACCGTCGACCGCGGAGACCCGCGCCCTGGTGAACGCGAAGGTGCTCGCGCAGCTCCAGCCCCACTCGTGGATCATCAACGTCGCGCGGGGCTCGCTGATCGACACGGACGCGCTGGTCGCGGCCCTGAAGAAGGGCACGATCGGGGGCGTCGGCCTGGACGTCACCGACCCCGAGCCGCTGCCCGACGGCCATCCGCTGTGGTCGATCCCCAACGCGATCATCACCCCGCACGTCGCGAACCCGCCGCAGCACCTGCGCCCCGCGCTGCTCGCCCGCGTCGAGGTCAACGTCCGCCGCTTCGCCAACGACATGGAGCCGCTCGCCGTCATCGACGCCGACCGGGGCTACTGATGTCCGACGGCCCGGTGGCGTCCCCCGATGAGGTCGACCTCATCGTCCGGGGCATCGTCGGGCTGGCCAAGCGGATCCGCAGCGACGCGCGGTTCGTGGGCGCCGAGGTCTCCTACGTCGACTTCACGCTGTTGTTCGTGCTGCACGAGTCGCCGGGGATCCGGGCCGTCGACCTCGCGGAGGCGGTGTCGATCGACAAGTCCACCGCCAGCCGCCAGCTCGCGGGGCTGGAGCGGCGGGGTCTCATCACGCGCGACGTGGACCCCGGCAACCCCCGCTCCCGACAGTTGCGCCTCACCGAGAAGGCCGAGCGGGTGCTGGCCGAGACGGACCGCGAATGGCGACGCCGGATCGAGGCCCGGACGGCCGATTGGTCCCGCGAGGAATTGCGCACATTCGCGACGCTGATCGACCGCTACATGAGCGTCGATCTGCCCGGCGAGGAGCCGTCGCCAGGCCTCTGAGCACGGGCGGAAACCCGTGAAGTGATGCGGCTCACGAGGCTACCGAGCGGTAAGTTATGCCGTGCTATGGTCAGCCCACTGTTCTGTGCATCAGGCGACCAGCGTGCCCTCGCGATGCCCGGCGACCCCGGGCCCTCCGCGTAAATTCGCCTCCGTTCACACCGCGGCGGGGTCGTACACGCATGGAGTCTGCTCGGTGCCGGAACTTCCGGGCGTGCAGCCGCGCGGCCCGGTAGGGACGACAGGAACGAATCAATGAACGTCGGTGGACCGACCATGACCCCGCCCGCGGGTCGGCAGTGGGAGTGCTGCGCATGATCATCGGAGCTTTGAAAGAGGCACAGCCGGGCGAGACCCGCGTCGCCGCAACCCCCGCCACGGTGGCCCAGCTGATCAAGCTCGGCTACGAGGTGGTCGTGGACTCGGGCGCCGGTGCGGCGTCCTCGTTCGCGGACGAGGCCTACGTGGAGGCAGGCGCGTCGATCGGTGACGCTCGCGCCGCCGACATCGTGCTGGGCGTGAACGCCCCGTCGAGCGCGCAGCTCGACGGCATGCGGCCGGGCGCGACCGTCGCCGGGCTCCTGGCGCCCGCGCAGAACCCCGAGCTGCTCGAGGACCTCCGAGGCCGCGAGCTGACCGCGTTCGCGATGGAGTCGGTGCCGCGCATCTCCCGCGCGCAGTCGATGGACGTGCTGTCGTCGATGGCGAACATCGCCGGCTACCGCGCCGTCGTCGAGGCCGCGCACGTCTTCGGCCGGTTCTTCACCGGCCAGGTCACCGCCGCCGGCAAGGTCCCGCCCGCCAAGGTGCTCGTGGTGGGCGCCGGCGTCGCCGGCCTCGCCGCGATCGGTGCCGCCGGCTCGCTCGGCGCCATCGTGCGCGCGACCGACCCCCGCCCCGAGGTGGCCGACCAGGTCGCGTCGCTCGGCGGCGAGTACCTCTCCGTGCAGAACGAGGAGGCCGAGGTCTCGGCCACCGGTTACGCCAAGGAGATGGGCGACGACTACAAGGCCCGCGAGGCGCAGCTCTACGCCGAGCAGTGCAAGGACGTCGACATCATCATCACCACGGCTCTGATCCCCGGGCGCCCCGCGCCGCGGATCATCACCGAGGAGATGGTCGCGTCGATGAAGCCCGGCAGCGTCATCGTCGACATGGCGGCGTCCAACGGCGGCAACGTCGGCGGCACCGTCAAGGACCAGGCGATCGTCACGCCGAACGGCGTCACCATCATCGGCTACACCGACCTCGCCGGGCGCCTGCCCGCGCAGGCCTCGCAGTTGTACGGCACGAACCTCGTCAACCTGCTCAAGCTGGTGACCCCCGAGAAGGACGGGCAGCTCGTGCTCGACTTCGAGGACCCGGTCCAGCGGTCGATCACCGTGACCCGCGCGGGCGAACTGCTGTTCCCGCCGCCGCCGGTGCAGGTCTCGGCCGCGCCGAAGGCCGCCCCCGCCGCCGAGGTCGAGGCCGCGCCCGTCAAGGAGCCGATGTCGGCGTCCAAGAAGGTCTCGCTCACCCTCGTGGGCGTTCTGCTCTTCGGGCTGCTGATCAGCTTCTCGCCGAACCCGCTGCCGCAGCACTTCACCGTGCTCATGCTGGCGATCGTCATCGGCTACTACGTCATCGGCAACGTGGCGCACGCGCTGCACACGCCCCTGATGTCGGTCACCAACGCCATCTCCGGCGTCGTCGTGGTGGGCGCGCTCCTGCAGATCGCCACCAACACCACGACCGTCCTGGTGCTGTCGACGATCGCGATCCTGGTCGCGTCGATCAACATCTTCGGTGGCTTCGCGGTCACCCGCCGCATGCTCGCCATGTTCAGCAAGGGGGCATGAGTAACCCATGAGTATCACTGCAATCTCCGTTGCGGCCTACATCGTCGCCTCGCTGCTGTTCATCCTCTCGCTGGCCGGGCTGTCCAAGCACGAGACCTCCAAGAGCGGCCTGACCTACGGCATCGTCGGCATGGGCATCGCCCTGGTGGCGACCATCGCGCTGGTCATCGACAAGGTCCTCAAGCCCGAGCTCGACCTGACCTGGCTGCCCGTCCTGCTCATGGCCGGCGCCATCGTGATCGGCGCGCTCATCGGCTTCTGGCGCGCGCGCATCGTCGAGATGACCGGCATGCCCGAGCTCATCGCCCTGCTCCACTCCTTCGTGGGCCTGGCGGCCGTGCTCATCGGCTGGAACGGCGCGCTCGAGGGCTTCCACGCCGACGGCGTGAACCCGGCCGACGTCCGCGCGCTCACCAACATCCACGAGGCCGAGATCGCGATCGGCATCTTCATCGGTGCGGTCACCCTGACCGGCTCGATCGTCGCCAACCGCAAGCTCTCCGGCAAGATGAAGTCGGCGCCGCTCATGCTGCCCGGCAAGAACTACATCAACGTCGGCTCGATCGTCGTCTTCATCGTGCTCACCGCCGTCTACGTCTCGCGGGACACCCACGGCGACAACACCTCGATG
This sequence comes from Tsukamurella hominis, assembly GCF_965137015.1. NCBI lineage: Bacteria > Bacillati > Actinomycetota > Actinomycetes > Mycobacteriales > Tsukamurellaceae > Tsukamurella > Tsukamurella hominis. The sequence continues at coordinate 48,923 of NZ_CBCRZG010000020.1, forward strand.
ATCCTGCTCGGCGTGATCACCGCGCTCGCCCTGTTCCTGGGCTGGCACCTGGTGGCCTCGATCGGCGGCGGCGACATGCCGGTCGTCATCTCGATGCTCAACAGCTACTCCGGTTGGGCCGCGGCCGCGTCCGGCTTCCTGCTGAGCAACGACCTGCTCATCGTCACCGGTGCGCTCGTCGGCTCCTCGGGTGCGTACCTGAGCTACATCATGTGCAAGGCGATGAACCGCTCGTTCATCTCCGTCATCGCGGGCGGCTTCGGCATCGAGGCCGGCCCGGCCGACGACAAGGACTACGGCGAGCACCGCGAGGTCAACGCCGAGCAGGTCGCCGAGCTCCTCACCGGCGCCAAGTCCGTGGTCATCACCCCGGGCTACGGCATGGCCGTGGCGCAGGCCCAGTACGGCGTCGCCGAGCTGACCAGCGAGCTGCGCAAGAAGGGCGTCGAGGTCCGCTTCGGCATCCACCCCGTCGCCGGCCGCCTGCCCGGGCACATGAACGTGCTCCTCGCCGAGGCGAAGGTGCCGTACGACATCGTGCTCGAGATGGACGAGATCAACGACGACTTCCCCGAGACCGACGTGGTCCTGGTGATCGGCGCCAACGACACCGTGAACCCGGCCGCGTCCGAGGACCCGAGCAGTCCCATCGCGGGCATGCCGGTGCTCACCGTGTGGGAGGCCGAGAACGTGATCGTCTTCAAGCGGTCGATGGCCGCCGGTTACGCGGGCGTCCAGAACCCGCTGTTCTTCCGCGACAATTCGGCGATGCTCTTCGGCGACGCCAAGGACCGCGTGCAGGACATCCTCTCCGCGATGCGCTGACGCGAACAGCACTCGGGCCCGGCACTGTCGAGAAGACGGTGCCGGGCCCGAGTCGTGTCCGGGACTTAGGTCCAGGCCTCCTCGATGCGCACGTCGCCGTCGGTGAAGGGCAGGTCCTTCCCCACGGTGTCGGGCCGGTCCAGCACCGAGGCCGCCACCAGCGCGACGTTCGCGCGCGACGTGCCGGGGTTGTCCGCGGCCCGCACCGCCGCGGGATCCACCCGCCCCGTGGGCTCGTCGAGAGTCAGGCGGCCCGGCATGAGCACGGTCCAGTCCAGGTCGGAGGCGCGCACCGCGACGTCCGCGGCGGCCTTCGCCTCCGCGTACGGGAAGAAGGCGTCGGTCTCCGGGACGCCGTGATCCGGCGCGGCGCCGAGGTACGAGACCATCACGTAGCGCTTCACCCCGGCCGCCTCGGCGGCCTGGACGGACCGGATCGCCGCGTCGCGGTCCACCGCGTAGGTGCGGTCGGGGTTCCCGCCGCCCGCGCCCGCGGAGAAGACCACCGCGTCGGCGCCCGCGAGCGCCGCCGCGATCTCCTCGCGCGACGCGTGCTCGACGTCCAGGACCAGGGGTTTCGCCCCGGTCGCGGCGACGTCCGCCGCGTGCTCCGGGTTGCGGATCCACGAGGTGACCGCGTCGCCCCGCGAGCTGAGGACGCGCGCCAGGATGAGCGCGATCTTGCCGTGTCCACCGATGATCGTGACAGCTGCCATGTGTTCCAACGTACGCGCTCCGACGTGTGTGAGATCGTGACCGCTCAGCGGCGACGATCGCACACAGGCCTGGCTTCGGGAACCGGAGCCGGAGCAGGTGCGTCCAATGGGTATGGGGGAGCGAACGGTTGATTCGGTCGCGCGTCGCGTCGCGGAGCATCTCGCGGATCACGACGGTGTGATCACGCGGAAGGCCGCGATGGAGCTCGGCATGAGCTCATCGGCGGTGATGCGCCGGGTGCGGGAGAAGCTGTGGATCCGGCTGGGCGGGGGTGTCTATCTGTCGGCCACGCACACCTTCACGGATGAGGCCCGACTGCGCGCGGCGGCCGCCGCTACCGGCGGCGCGGTGGCGGGCCTCGCCGCCGCGTGGTGGCACGGCATGGTCGAGTCGCCGCCGGACCGGGTGGTGGTGACGGTTCCCCGTGACCGTGCGCGGGCTCCCACCCTGCCCTGTGCGCTGGAGGTCCATCGGCGTGACCTGCTGCCCGTGGATCGTGAGGTGGTGCGCGGGCTCGCGGTCACCACGGCGGCGTTGAGCGCGTTGGAGGCGGCCGAGATCGCCGGGAGTACTGTGCTCGATCGCGCCCTGCAGGAGGGCGTCGTCACGGTCGATTCGCTCGCGGCAGCAGTGAAGCGGAACGCCGGCCGGCACGGGATGCCGGAGGCCCGGCGGCTCCTCGAGGTGATCGCGGGCGATGCGGAGTCCGAAGCGGAGCGTCGCTTCCAAGCACTGATGGAGGTGCATCACATCACGGGATGGTGCGCGCAGTTCCCCTTCGGGGTGTACGCGGTGGACTTCGCGTTCCCGGCCCAGCGGCTGGCGATCGAGATCGATGGGTGGGCGTTCCACCGGACCGCGGAGCGCGCGGCGAGCGACGCGCGGAAGCAGAACCGGCTCACCCTGGCGGGGTGGCGGGTGCTGCGGTTCGGCTGGCATCGGATCGACGGCGACGGCGAGTCCGTGATCAGCGATGTTCTGGAAGCGGTGAACGCGGCCGCGGTGTGAGCGGAACCGCCTCCGCGCCGGTTCCGTCTGCCTGCCCGGCACCTGCGATCCCTCCTGGCGCGAACCTGTGTGAGATCGTGACCGCTCAGCGGCGACGATCGCACACAGGCTTCAGCCGCCGAGGGGCATTGTCGCGAGCCGCGCGGCGAGGACGAGGAGCAGGAGCCCGATCGCGAGGTTGATGGCCCGCCACACCCCGGGCCGGCCGAGCACGCCCGACATTCGGCGGGCGCCGAAGCCCAGCAGGCAGAACCACGCGATGCTGGCGACGACGGCGCCGAGCGCGAACCACCAGCGGTCGGTGCCGTACCGCGTGGACGCGGAGCCCAGGAGCAGCACGGTGTCCAGGTAGACGTGCGGGTTCAGCCAGGTCAGCACCAGCACGCCGGTCACGACGGCCGCGACCGAGGCGGCGCCGTCGCCGCCCGCGACGAGCCCCTCGGACCGCCGCGCCGACCACAGCGACCGCAGGCCGTAGCCGACCAGCACCACGGCGCCCGCCCACTTCACCACCTCCATGAGCAGCGGCCGGCCGGAGACCGCGGCGCCGAGGCCCGCCACCCCGGCGAGGATCAGCGCCACGTCCGAGGCGATGCACACCGCCACCACCGCACCGAGGCCGCGCCCGCGCACGCCCACCTGCAGCACGTAGGCGTTCTGGGCGCCGATCGCCACGATCAGCGAGAGCCCGAGGCCGAGGCCGGCGAGGAGTGCGGAGGTCATGGCACCGACGCTAGGGGCGGGACGTGCATTAGTGCCAATACGAAAACGCGATCACCCATTAGAATCGCTTCATGCTGAGCGGGCACCACCTGGAGACCCTCGTCGCGGTGGTCGAGGAGGAGAGCTTCGGCGCGGCCGCCGCCCGCCTGCGGATCACCCAGTCGGCGGTCAGCCAGCGGATCCGCGCCCTGGAGCAGCAGGTGGGGCACGTGGTCGTCACGCGCGAGGGCCCGTGCCGCCCCACCGCGCAGGGCGAGGTGCTGCTCGGGCTCGCCCGCGGCGTCGCATCTCTCGAGGCCGACGCGCTGGGCCGGCTCGCGGGCGGCGCGCCGTCGGCCGTGCTCGACGTGGGCGTCAACGCCGACTCGCTCGCCACGTGGTTCCGCGACGTGATCGACGCGGTCGCCGCCCTGCCCGACGGCCCGCTGCTGCGCCTCGTCGTGGACGACGAGCATCACACCGCCGACCTCCTGCGTGCGGGCTCGGTCCTCGGCGCCATCACCACCGACCCGGAACCGGTGCAGGGCTGCGCCGTCGAGTACCTCGGCACCATGCGCTACCTCCCGGTCTGCACCCCCGGTTACGCGGACCGATGGCGCTCCGGCGGACGCTGGCGCTGGCGCGAGATGCCCGTCGTGCAGTTCGACCTGCGCAAGGACGAGCTGCAGACCAAGGTGCTGCAGCGCCGCGGCGTGAAGGAGTCGCCGCCGATGCACCGCATCCCGTCCTCCGAGGCTTTCACCTACGCCGTCCGCGCCGGTCTCGGCTGGGGGAGCCTGCCCGAGGCGGACCTCGGCGACGCCCTCGATCGCGGCGCCCTGATCCGGCTCACGGACGACGTCGTCGACGTGAAGCTGTACTGGCAGTCCTGGCGGCTGCACACCCGCGCGACCGAGCGCCTCGCCGACGCGATCCACGCCGCGGCCGCAGTCCACCTGCGCTGATCCCGCGCGTACCCGCCGGGGCGCGAGTACGTTGGCGCTCATGCCGGATCACCCAGCGCCGCACCCGCTCCGCACCCTCCACGAGGGCCTCAGCGACCTCGACCGCCGGCTGTTCGACGCCGTCGCCGACTCGCCGAGCCCGCTGCTGGACCTCACCATGCGCCCGCTGTCGGCCGCGGCCGACCACTCGAAGCTGTGGATGGTCATCGCCGCGGGCCTCGGCGGCCTGGGCGAGCTGTCGTCGCGGCGCGGCGCCGTCCGCGGCGTCGCCACGCTCGCCGTCACCAGCCTCATCGTGAACCAGGGGCTCAAGCGGATCTACCCGCGCCGCCGCCCCGTGCACGACGGGGTGCCGGCCAAGCGCGCCCGCCGCCAGCCCACGTCGACGTCCTTCCCGTCGGGCCACTCGGCCGCCGCGGCGGCGTTCGCGATCGGGGTGGGCCTGGAGAACCGCATCGCGGGATATGCGCTCGCCTGCCTGGCCGGGGCGGTGGGCTTCTCCCGGGTCGCCACCGGCGCCCATTACCCGGGCGACGTGCTGGCCGGCTTCGCCGTCGGCGCGGGCGTCGCGGTCGCGGGCGCCCGCCTGGTGCCGCCCGTCGACGACAGCCGCACCATGACGCCGGAGCCCACCGTCGAGCGGATCGCGACGGATCCCGACGGCGCCGGCCTCGTCGTCGTGCTCAACCCCGCGTCCGGCGACGGCACCGGCACCCGCGTCGCGGAGGAGATCCGCAGCACCCTGCCGAAGGCCGAGATCGTCGAGCTCGACGAGGATTCCGACATCGAGGCGGTCGCCGCCGAGGCGGCGGAGCGCGCGGAGTTCCTCGGCGTCGCGGGCGGCGACGGCACGGTCGCGACGCTCGCCGCGCACGCCGTCGCCGCGGACAAGCCCCTGGCCGTCTTCCCCGCGGGCACCTTCAACCACTTCGCGAAGGACATCGGGGCCGAGAGCGTCGCCGCCGTCGTCGATTCGATCCGGGCCGGGCGACTCGCCCATGTCGACGTGGTGTGGCTCAACGACGAGAAGCTGCTGCTCAACACTGCGAGTATCGGCGCCTACCCGGAGTTCGTGCGCGCCCGCACGCGGTACCAGCGGCGGCGCATCGGCCGGGTGACCGCGACGGTGCGCGCGCTGCGCCGGGTGCTCCGGCACACCGCCCCGGTGGAGGTGCGGATCGAGGGCCGCCCGGTCACCGTGTCCTTCTTCTTCCTCGGCAATTCCATGTACGGCGCACCGGGTTTCGTGCCGGGGCGGCGGACCCGGATCGACGACGGCGTGCTCGACGTGCGGTACCTCGAGGACGGGCACGGCAACGCGACCGCCCGGCTGTTCGGCTCCTGGATCAGCGGGCGGATCCGCAACTCCAGGGTCTACCGCGAGGTGCAGGCCCCCGTCGTCACGATCGAGGCCGACGAGCCCTTCCGCGTGGCCCACGACGGCGAGGCGGGCGAACTGCACACCCGTGCCCGGTTCCGGGTGGACTACCGGGCGCTGCGCGTCTTCGGCACCAGCCTCACGCGCTGACCCGCACTCACGAGACGCCCAGCAGCGTCATCTCGTTGGCGTTGATGTCCGCGGCGATGAGGGTGCCCGTGCCGCCGCCGGTCCCGGTCCCGTCGGGCCGGGTGTGCACCGTGTTGACCACGCCGACGGCGGTGAACGTCCCGTCGGGCCACCGGGCGTAGACGGGGCCGCCCGAATCCCCTTCGACGGCGGGGATCCCGGCCCAGGTGACGCGGGTGCCGGTCACGTCGTCGAGCACACCGCAGTGCTTGCCGGTGCGCGCGCCGACGACGCAGATCTCGGGCCGTCCCGCGCGCAGGTCCTCAGTGCGGCTGACGCCCCGGACGGGGCCGATCGCCCGCGCGACCGGGGCGACGTCGCTCCCCGCGAGCTGGATGATCGCGATGTCCTGCCCGCGGGTGCTGCGGGTGGCCTTGATGTACTCGCCGAACGGGGTGCTGCCGCCGTCCGGGGTCAGGTAGCGGGCGACGGGATTGCGGCCCGGCCGGGCCTTCCCGGCCAGCTCGGCGCAGTGCCCGGCGGTGAAGGCCACGACCTGGCCGCCGGGGTAGCGGGCGAGGAAGCCCAGGGTGCAGACGCTCGCGTACACGCCGAACGGGTCGGCGTACGTGGTGATCCCGGACCCGGTGGTGGGTTTCGGCGCCGTCGCGGGCTTCAGGCCGGGCGCCACCACGTCGTAGGGCTGCACGACGGGCGTCGTGATCACGACCGTCGGGCTCGACGGTGCCTCCGGTGCGGCGACCTCGTCGCGCTGGACCACGGCGCAGCCGCCGAGCAGGAGAACCGACACCGCGCACGCCGCTGCCCGCAGCGGGCGGCGGGCGGCGGTCATCGGCTCAGCGTAGGGCGTCAGGCGCGCGAGCGGATGGCCTCGGTGACGGCGGAGATCGCCAGCGCGCGCACCACGTCGACCTTCGCCTCGACCTCGCCGGTCGCGGCGGAGATGAAGGCGTCGCCGTCGAACCGCGTGTGCGGCGGGTCGATCGCGCGGGCCAGCCCGTCGTGCGCGCCCTGGGCGAGGATGAGGCACTCGATCTTGGTGAGCTTCGCGTTGGTGAGCACCACGCCGATGGTGGTGTTCTGCCGGTTGCCGCCGAAGGGCTCGTAGTCGCCGAAGTCGGGGGTCCCGGCCTCGCCGGTGAGGATGTCGCCGAAGGCGTTCACGGCGCACAGCGCGCCGACGATCACCTCGCCCGCGCGGACCTCGGCGTACGCGAGGCCGGCGTCGTGCAGGTTCTCCAGGCCGCGGGCCTTGCCCGTGGTGGCGCCGGTGCCGGCGCCGATCAGGCCGTGGAGCTCGGTGTCGGTGCTCGCGGAAGCCGCTGCCGCGTAGCCGTTCTCGGCGGTCGGGCGGATCGTCGGATCGCCGACCATGAGGTCGAACAGGCCCAGGGTGGGCACGATCGGCACGCGCCCGGCCACGGTCTCGACGCCTCGGCCCTCCTCCTCGAGCCGGCGCATCACCCCGTCGGCGCTGGCGAGGCCGAAGGCGGAGCCCCCGGTGAGCACGGCGGCGTGGATCTCCTCGACGGAGCGCTCGGGGGAGAGCAGGTCGAACTCGCGGGAGGCGGGGGCGCCGCCGCGCACCTCCCCGGAGCCGACGGTGCCGTCGGGGAAGGTCACGACGGTGCAGCCCGTGCGGGCCGCCGCGTCGGTGAAGTGGCCGACGCGGACGCCGGGGACGGTGACGCTCGGGACGACGGGCATGCTCCCAGGCTACGACGGTGCCGTCACGCGCGGGCGGCGGCGGGTCGGGCGCGGGGTGTCAGGCGCGGGTGGGGGCGTACGCGGCCTCGTAGGCGGCGCGGGTCGCGTCGCGGCGCTCGGCCACGGCGGGGTTCTCCAGCTCGGGATCGAGGCCGTTCTTCTCCAGCCGGCGGGCGCGGTTGGGGCGCATGTAGGCGGCGTTGTAGAAGACGGCGAGCAGCGCGCCGAGCAGCACGGTCGCGCCGCGCAGCGCCAGCGGGCCGGGCAGCAGCATGAGCAGCGCGTACACCGGCAGCACGGCGAGCTGGCCGCGGATCAGGTGACGCGCGGCCCAGGTGCGGCGGGTCAGGGTGCGGCGCACCCACTCCCGGTTCCGTTCCGGCAGCGTGCCGGTGTAGACCCAGGCGAGGTAGTGCAGGGGATCGGGGCGGTGGACGGCGTTCATCGGGACTCCTTCAGTGCGCCCGCGGCGAGCGCTTTGGCGTTGACGGTGGTGAGCACGCGGTGCAGGTCCTCGAGCTCCTCGAGGCTCGCGCCGAGGCGTTCGATCACGGCGGGCGGCACGGCGAGGGCCTGCTCGCGCAGCCCGTGGCCGGCCTCGGTGAGCTCGACGTCGATCCGGCGCTCGTCGTCCGTGGAGCGACCGCGGGTGAGCAGGCCCTGCGCCTCGAGCCGCTTGAGCAGCGGGCTCAGGGTGGGCGAATCCAGCTGCAGCGCCTCGGCGATCTCCTTCACCGACCGGGGCGACGCCTCCCACAGCGCCAGCATCACGAGGTACTGGGGGTGCGTGAGCCCCATCGGCGCCAGGATCGGCCGGTACACCGAGAGCACCGCGCGGTTGGCGACGGCCAGTGCGAAGCACACCTGGCGCTCCAGGGCGAGCGGGTCGGGATCTGTCATATCCCGACGGTAGCAGATAAGTAGTGCACGAATCAATAGTGCACTAACTATTCCTCGGGGCCCTCCCAGGGCGCCTCGTCGGCGGAGGGCAGGTCGCCGGGGAGCAGGTCGCGCCGGAAGCCTCGCCAGCTGGGTTGCCGCAGGTGGCCGCCCCGGCGCAGCGACGAGTACCGCACGTCGCCGATCACCTTCGGCAGCACCCAGACCGCGTCGCGCGCCTCCGGATCGTCGATCGGGGCGGTGAACGGGGAGCGGCGCATGCGCAGCGGCTCCAGTTCGTCGGCGAGCGCCGCCAGGTCGCGGTCGCTGAACCCCGACCCCACCGACCCCAGGTAGACGAGCCCCGTCTCCGCGGGCAGACCCACCAGCACCGAGCCGATCCCGTTCGCCCGCGAGCCCTTCCCCGGCTTCCAGCCGCCGATCGCGACCTGCAGATCGCGCCAGTTCTTGTGCTTGAGCCACGCGCGCACCCGCTGCCCGGGCAGGTACGGCGAATCCCGCCGCTTCGCGATGATCCCCTCCCAGCCGAGCTCCGCGCTGAGCGCCGCGGCCTCCGCGCCGGTCGCCGCCTCGACGAGCGGCGGCACGCTCACCGCGGTGTCGTGCTCGAGCAGCGGCGCAAGGCCTTCCAGCACCTGGCGGCGCACCGTCCACGGGCGCTTCGTGAGGTCCACGCCGTTCAGGGAGAGGACGTCGAAGAGGTACAGCTGCACCGCGCCGGCCCGGGTGTCGCCGCCCGCCATCAGGTGGAACGACGGGACGCCGTCCGGATCGAGCACGACCGCCTCGCCGTCGAGCACCACGTCCATCCCGTCGAGATCGGCTGCCAGCGACTCGAACTCGGGGAACTCGCCGGTCACCGTGCGGCCCGATCGGGTGCGCAGGGAGACGGCGCCGCCGCGCACCGTCGCGATCATGCGGTAGCCGTCCCACTTGCCCTCGAAGGCCCAGTCCGCGCCGGAGAGACCGTCGATCGCGGACTCGGTGGGCAGCATGGGATCCGGCGCGAGGCCCGCCGCGGGCTTGGCGGGCGTGGACGTGTCCTTGGTGAGGTGCGCCAGCCAGTTCTTCTCGCCGGTGCGGATCAGTGCGTACCGCTTGCCCTGCAGGCGGTTCCCGTGCAGCGTGACGATCACTTCGTTCGAGCGCCACTTCTCCAGCTCGTAGGTGCCGTGGTCCCAGATGGTCACGTCGCCGCCGCCGTACTCGCCCTTGGGGATGCTGCCCTCGAAGGCCGCGTAGTCCATCGGGTGGTCCTCGGTGCGGACGGCGAGGTGGTTGATCTCGGGGTCGTCGGGGAGGTTCTTCGGCACGGCCCAGGAGGCGAGCACCCCGTCGTGCTCCAGGCGGAAGTCGTAGTGCAGGCGCCGCGCGTGGTGCTCCTGGATGACGAAGATCGGATCGCCGGACGACGGTGCGCCGCCGAAGGGCTCGGGCGTCTTCCGCGCGTCGCGCTTGGCGCGGTACTCGCCGAGGTCGACGGGCTCGGGCGGCAGCGCCGACGGTGCCGCCGGGGCGGACCCGGCACCGTCGAGCCCGGCGAGGAGGTCGCCGTCGGCCAGGGCCCGCGCGAGCACCTCGCCGAACTCGAGCTGGCGCAGGCCGGGCCGGGCGAGCTCGTCCCAGGTGCGCGGCGCGGCGACCCACGGATGGTCCCGCCCCCGCAGCGAGTACGGCGCGACGGTGGTCTTGGAGGCGCTGTTCTGCGACCAGTCGACGAAGACGCGGCCGCCGCGCTGGTCCTTCGCCATCGACGCGGTGACCAGCTCGGGCGACTCGGCCTCCAGCTGCGACGCGATCGCGTGCGCGACCTTGCGGGCGCCCTGCGCGGAGATGCCGCCGGGCAGGGGCGCGTAGACGTGCAGCCCCTTCGACCCGCTGGTCACGGGGTAGCCGTCCATGCCCATCGCGGCGAGCAGCTCGCGGATGCGCAGCGCGAGGGCGGCGCACTCGTCGAGCGTGACGTCCGGGCCGGGATCCAGGTCCAGCACGAGGCGGTTCGGCGGGCCCGGCACCTCGGGGCGGTCGGGGTCGGCACCGTCGGGCACGAAGGCCCATTGCGGGACGTGCAGCTCGAGCGCCGCCTGCTGGCCGAGCCACACCATGCCGGCGGCGTTCTCGATGATCGGGTACTGGGACTCGCCGTCGGAGTGGAACTGGCTGCCGCGGCGGATCCACGCGGGTGCGTGGGTCGGCAGCCGCTTCTCGAAGAAGGCGGTCTTGTCCACGCCGTTGGGCCAGCGCTTGCGGGTGAGCGGGCGGTCACGCAGGTGGGGGAGCGCGAACGGCGCGATCGCCTGGAAGTAGTCGATGACCTCGGCCTTCGTGGTGCCCGTGGCGGGGTAGAGCACCTTGTCGAGGTTGGTCAGCTGCACGCCGACGCCGTCGACCTCGCGGTTCTCCCGGATCTGCGCCACGGCCCCATTATCGAGCTCATCGAGCCGAAACGGGGGAGTCGTGTCGCCGAAACGATGATGCGCGAAAGGCATCGCCTCTGACCTGGGGCTATACCGTCCGGTGATGCGGTGGGCGCATCGCCGTCGCCGCGGGACGCGGAGGCGGAAAGTCGATCGGCAGGGCGTCGGAGACGTGAACACGACCGGTGATGCGCCACCCGCATCGCCCCGCTCGTCGAAAGACGCTTGACCTGCAGGTTCTCGGTGATGCGCGCCGCGCATCACCTTCTCGGACGAGAAGCGACCCCGTTCGGAGTCCGGAGGCGGGTGCGGGATCTCCTCTCGCTAAATGACTCCTCACCAGTCACAATGGTCACATGCGCGCGATATGGACGGGTGAGCTGTCGTTCGGGCTCGTGAACGTGCCCGTGAAGGTGTACTCCGCGATCGAGAGCCACGACGCGAAGTCGCACCAGGTGGACTCGAAGGACGGGGTCCGCATCCGCTACAAGCGCGTGCGCGAGGGCACCGACGACGAGGTGGAGTTCTCGAACATCGCGAACGCCTACGAGTCCGACGGCGGCGACACGGTGGTGCTCTCCAAGGAGGACATCAAGTCGATGCCGGTGGAGAAGCACCGGGAGATCGCGGTCACCGAGTTCGTGCCGCGCGAGGACGTCGACCCGATCATGTTCGACAAGCCGTACTTCCTGGAGCCCTCGTCGAAGTCGCCCAAGGCCTACGTGCTGCTGCGGAAGGCGCTGCAGGAGACGGACAGGCTCGCGATCTGCACCTTCACGCTGCGTAACCGCACACGGCTGTGCGCGCTCCGCGTGGTCGGCAACGTGATGGTGCTGCAGACGCTGCTCTGGCCCGACGAGGTACGCACGCCCGAGTTCCCCGCGCTGACCGAGGACGTGAAGATCCGCCCGCAGGAGCTGGCGATGGCGGCCTCGCTCATCGACTCGATGGCGACGGACTTCGACCCGGAGCAGTACGAGGACGACTACCAGGTGCAGCTGCGCCAGCTGATCGAGGCGAAGGCCACCGGCGGCACCGCCTTCCCCGAGGCGCCCGAGGAGGAGGCCGAGGACGACGAGGTCGCCGACTTGCTCGCCGCGCTCAAGGCGTCGGTGAAGAACCGGGAGTCGCAGGCCGAGCGGCCCGCCCGCAAGCGCGCCGCGGGCTGATCACCGCCGGCCGACGGCGTCCCCGAGGTCCGCGAAGGCGCGCCGGGCCAGGTCCTCCAGGTCGACGGTGCCCTCCGCCGCGATCCACTCCTCGTACGCGGCGGTGAAGGCGGCGACGCCCGCTCCGGCCACGACCCGCGCGACCCGGGGCGACGCGCCGCGGCCCGCGAGCGCGGCGGCGACGGCGCGCCCGAGGGAGTCCATCTTGTGCAGCTCGCGCTCGCGGAGGGCGGGCGTCGCGTCGATGACGCGCTGCCGCTCGATCGGCAGGGCGCCGCGGCCGGCGATCATCCGCGCCATCGTGCCGAAAGCGGCCTCGACGACGTCGATCGGCGCGGCCCCAGGGGCCGCCTCGGCGGCCTGCGCGGCGAGCGCCTCCTCGAGCAGCCCCTGCCCCCAGAACAGGACCTCCTTCTTGTCGGCGTAGTGCCGGAAGAACGTGCGCTCGGTGAGTCCCGCGCGTTCGGCGATCTGCGCGACGGTGGTGGCGTCGTAGCCCTGCTCCGCGAACAGCGCGAACGCCGCCGCCTCGAGCCGCTCCTGCGCGTTCGGCTGCCACCGTGCCATGCGTCGAGCCTACGAAACGGCCGCCGGATCCCAGCGCGCGATGTCGTCGACGAGGCCCGCGCCGCCGGGCGCCCACCCCAGCGCGGCCCGGGTCCGCTCGGTCGACGCCGTGGTGTCCAGGGCGAGCAGCGGTGCGAGGAAGCCGAACCGCTCCTCGGCCTCGCCGAGCCCGACCGCGTCGACCGGGACCCCCACGAGCCGGCCGACGGCACCGGCGATGTCGGCCACCGCCACCGCCTCGCCGGCGGCGTGGAAGACCGATCCCGCTGCGCCCTTCTCGGCGGCCAGGCGGAACAGGCGCGCGGCGTCGCGGCGGTGCACCGCGGGCCAGCGCTGCGCCCCGTCGCCGACGTACCCGGATCGCCCGGTGTCGCGGGCGATCGCGGCGAGGCGGCCGACGAAGCCGGCGGGGACGTCGTCGTGCACCGACGGTGCCAGCCGGACCACGGACGAGCGGACGCCTCGCTCCGCGAGCGCGAGCGCGGCGGCGAAGCCGGCGGACCGCGGGGACGGCGGCATCGGGTCGGTCTCCAGTGCGTCCCGCCCGCCGACCAGCCCGAGGAGGCCGGAGGCGATGACCAGCGGCCGGCCTGACCCGGCGAGCGCCTCGCCCATCGCGTCGATGGCCGCGACCTCGACCCGCGCCGACTCGGCGAACCGCGAGAAGTCGTGATTGAACGCCAGGTGGATGACTCCGTCCGCGGCCGCGGACGCCGCGCGGAGCACCGCGGTCTCCTCGATCGTGCCGCGGACCGGTTCGGCGCCCAGGGCGCGGACGGTATCGGTTCCGCGATCGGACCGGACCAGGCCGGTCACCTCGTGGCCGGCGCCGAGCAGCTCGGTGACCACCGCGGAGCCGACGAAGCCGGACGCGCCTGTGACGAAGAATCGCATGGTGAGAGCCTCCTGAAAGAAGTGATGGCAGCTACTGACATCACCGACGATACGCCTGATGTCAGCAACTGTCATCAGGGTCCGGCGCGCGGGTCAGAGCGTGCGCTTGAGCCCGACGTGTTCGGAGCGGTACCCGAGCCGGGTGTAGAAGGCGCGCGCCCGGTCGCGGGAGGCATCCGTGGTGAGCTGCGAGAGCACGGCGCCGTGCGTGCGGCCGTGGTGGTGCGCCCACTCGATCATCGCGGTGCCCAGCCCCTGCGACCGGTGGCCGCGCGCGACCCGGACCCCCTCGATCTGCAGCCGCGTCGAGCCGCTGCGGGACAGCCCCGGGATCACTGTGAGGTGCATCGTCCCCACGACGTCGCCGGCGGCGTCGCGGATCACGGCGAGGTATTGCGAGCGGTCGCGGGTGACCAGCTCGAAGGCGCTGTCGTACTCGGCGGCGTCCCCGACCTCGCGGGCCGCGCCGAGCTCGTCGTCGGCGAGCAGCGCGACGATCGCGGGCACGTCATCGCGGCGCGCGCGCTCGATCCGGTAGGTGCCGCCGACGCCGCGGAGCACTCCGCCGACGGAGGCGCGGGCCTGCAGCTCGCGGACCACCCCGTCGAGCCAGGCCCCGACGTTCGCGCGCGCCTCGAGGGTGTCGGGGTAGCGGCAGCGCAGGTGCAGCCCCGCCTCGTCGAGGATGAACCAGAGCATCACCCCGTCGGTGCGGATGGTGGCGCCGACGTATTGCGCGTCGAGCCGAGTCGCGTCCACCCGGACCGGCAGCCGCCGCAGGTCCAGCCACGAGATCGCGAACATGCCCGGCGCCTCCGGCATCCCGCCCCACTGCTCGAGCACGTCGGCGAGCGGCCACGATCCGAGCCGCACCGCCTCCTTCACCGCCCCGGCCGCGGCGGCCGGCTCCGCGGACGGGGAGTCGATGACCGAGTTGGTGATGAACCAGCCCACCGAGTCGTGCCACGTCTCGTCGTAGCGGCTGTGCACGGGGAACACGGCGCGCAGCGGAGCCCCGGCGAGGTCCAGGGTCACGCGGGTCAGCGCCGCCACCGTCGCTGAGAGGGTGGAGACGCCCGCCTCCCGGGCCGCCGCGGCGAACGCGGCGACCTCGTCGGTGCCGAAGACGTCGCGGACCTCCACGCGCTCGCGGTGCGCCTCGGGGGTGCCCAGCGGCAGGGGGAACAGGGGCATGACTCCGCCGCTGGCGGTGATGATCTCGGCCCAGCGGCGTCGCACGTCGCCGGGCGCGGAAGGGCGGTCCGCCAGGGCCCGGGTGTGGTCGACGAACGGCGGGACCGCCTCCGTCGACGGTGCCCGGTCCGCCCGGACGTCCTCGAGCGCGGCGAGCAGATCGCGCGCGATCACGAGCATCGACCACATGTCGGTGTGCGAGTGGTCGGCGGCCACGATCACCGTCGGCCCGGCGGCGGTCTCGAGGACGCAGAGCCGGTGCGCCGGACGGCGATACGGGGAACAGGCGTCGTCGAGCACGTCCCGCAGGGCGTCGTTGACGGCCTGACCCGGGCCGATCGCGTGCTCCACCCAATTCCCCGGCCGGACCGAGATCTCGTGCAGGGCGGGCCCGTCGGGTCCGGGGAGGAAAGCGGTCCGCAGCGTGCCGTGCCGGGCGATCACCGCCAGCCAGGCGGCGGCGAGCTGCTCGCGCGGCACCGGGTCGGGGAGCCGGAAGGACAGCGCCATCCACGACCCGGGCCGGTCCCCGCCGCCCACGTGCCGTGCCTGGTCGAAGGACACCGGCAGCGCCGCCCCCGGCTCCGACACCGCGACGTCGTAGCCGTACAGCCGGCCGAAGGGCAGGCGCAGGTGGGCGACGTTGGTCAGGCGCATGGGCGGTACCCTAGCCCTCCGACGACCCCTTTGCGCGGCGAGAGAAGGCCGGATGACCAGCTTCGACGTCCCCGGGGCGCGGCTCGCCGCCGAGTACAGCGACGAGCACGGCCGCCCCGTCGTGCAGCTGCACGGCCTCACCTCCAGCCGCGCCCGGGACCGGGTGCTGGACCTGGACCTCGGCCGCGGCCTCAGCGGCACGCGCCTGCTGCGCTACGACGCGCGCGGCCACGGGTTCTCCACGGGCCGCGCCGTCCCCGACGACTATCGCTGGCCGAACCTCGCCGACGACCTGCTGCGACTCCTGGACCACTGGTTCCCCGGGGAACAGGTGCACGGCGTCGGCCCGTCGATGGGGACCGGCACGCTGCTGCACGCCGCGGTCCGCGAGCCCGGCCGGTTCAGCGGGCTCACGCTCATGGTGCCGCCCACCGCGTGGGCGACGCGCGTCGCCAAGGCCGCCGAATACCGCGCCGCCGCAACGCTGATCGAGGAGCGCGGGCTGGAGGAGTTCCTCGCCGCGGGCGAGGGGGCGGTCGCGCCGCCGGCCACCGTCGAACACCCGCCGACGCGCCCCGACGTCCCCGAGGCGCTCCTGCCCTCGCTTTTCCGGGGCGCCGCGGCGAGCGATCTCCCCGTGCTCGGGGAGATCGCCCGCATCGACGTGCCGGTCACCGTCCTGGCCTGGATCGACGATCCGTCGCACCCGGTCTCGACGGCCGAGGAGCTCAGCAGGACGCTCCCGCGGGCGACGCTGTCGATCGCTCGGACTCCGCAGGACGTGCAGGAGTGGCCGTCGGTCCTGCTCCGGGACGTCGCGGGCTGAGGCGGGAGACCGCCACGCCGACGAGGCACAGGACGCCGCCCAGCAGGCCCCACGCGGTGGGCGTCTCGGCCAGGAACGCCCAGCTCAGCAGGATCGACAGGCCCGGCACGGCGTAGGAGGACGAGGCCGTGACCCCGGCGGGGGTGTGCGCGAGCGCGTACGCCCACAGCAGGAAGGCGAGCGCCGTGGGCACGAGGCCCAGGTAGATCAC
Organism: Tsukamurella hominis; assembly: GCF_965137015.1. Lineage (NCBI taxonomy): Bacteria > Bacillati > Actinomycetota > Actinomycetes > Mycobacteriales > Tsukamurellaceae > Tsukamurella > Tsukamurella hominis. Next base: position 65,210 of record NZ_CBCRZG010000020.1, read on the forward strand.
GCCGACGGTGCTCGACATCGGGGCGGCCGCGAGCTCGTCGAAGAGCCGGGGTGCCCAGGGCAGCAGCACGATCGCGCCGACGCCCGCGCCGAGCGCGGTCGCGGTGAGCGGGTCGACGGTGCGCAGCACCAGCTTCTGGGCCACCACGCTGATGCCGTAGAGCAGGGCGGCCGCGACCGCCAGGGCGACGCCGGCGCCGTCGCGCCGGCCGTCGCCGGTGAAGGCGATGATCGCGGCCCCGGCGAAGCTGATCGCGATGCCCACCACCAGTAGCGGAGGGAAGCCCTCCTGTAGGAAGGCGCCGGCCAGCACCGCGACGATGATCGGCGCGATGTTGACCAGCAGCGCCGTGGTGCCGGCGTCGAGGTGCTGCTCCGCCGCGTTGACCAGCACGGTGTACAACGCGAACCACAGCGCGCCGTAGCCGATCGTGAGCGCGAGCGTCCGGCCGCGGGGGAGCCGGACACCGCCGTTGTACAGGGCGTTCATCCCCCAGATCACGCCGAGGACGGCGGCGCCCACCAGCAGGCGGCCCTCCGCCATGGCGATGGGGGAGACGTGCGGGCCGATCCCGCGGATCACCACGAAGGCCGAGGCCCACGCGAACATCACGGCCACCAGGGCCAGGGCGGGGAGTCGTTTCGTCATGACTTCACTCTGCGACCGCGTCGGAGTAAGCACAAGCGCATATTTCTGCATTATCATTCAGTAAGACTGAATGGAGGACGCCATGCTCGACGCACACCGGCTCATGATCTTCCGCTCCGTGGCCGCCACGGGCTCGGTGGCCGCGGCGGCGGCCAGCCTCGGCTACACGCCGTCGGCGGTCTCGCAGCACGTCGCCGCCCTGCAGCGGGAGACGGGGCTCAAGCTGCTGGAACGGGTCGGCCGGGGCGTCGAGCTCACCCCCGCCGGACGGGTGCTGGCCACCGAGGCCGACGGGGTGCTCAGCAGCCTCAACGACCTCGGCGCCACCGTCGACGACCTGCGGGCCGGCAAGGCGAACCGGATCACCATGAACGTCTTCGCCACCGCGGGCACGCACTGGATGCCCTCGGTGGTGCAGACGCTCAGCGCCGAGTTCCCCGACACCCGGCTGCGCCTGCGCATCGAGGACGAGGTCACCGAGATCGCCGCCCGGCGGCCGGATCTCGCCGTCGCGGTCCGGCAGGAGCACGGGCAGACCACGGCCGTGCAGGGCTTCTCCGCCGAGGACCTCGTGGTGGAGTCCTACGTCGCCGTGGTGCCCGCCGACCACGAGTTCGCGGGCCGCGAGCTGGTGGACATGGCCGAGCTCGAACACGAGCGCTGGATCGACAACGACGTGCGGCGCGGAGCCTGCCGCCAGGCCGTGCTCGACGCCTGCGCCGCAGCCGGTTTCACACCGCGCTTCGTGGTCGAGACCACCGACTACCCGTCCGCGCTGCGGTTCGTCGCGCGGGGCGTGGGCGTCACCGTCCTGCCGCGGCTGGGCGCCACCGAGCTGCCGCCCGGCACCGTCGCCGTCGACGTCTGCAACCCGGCGCCGCGGCGCACCATCGTCGCCTACGTCAAGGATTCCGAGTGCCGGAACCCCGTGGTGCGCAGGGCCATGCACCTGCTCCGCGAGGCCGCCGCCACGGCTAGTCGTCCGTGAGCCGCGCGGCGACCGCCACCATCGCGAGGCCGGAGGTGAGCGGCACCAGCAGGGTGACCGCGAACCCGGTGTGACCCCACGCCAGCACCTGCGCGAAGACCGCACCGGCGCAGGCGATCGCGAGCGCGGTCCCCACGGCGTCGGAGAGCTTGAGCGCGCTGGAGTTGGTGCCCTGCTCGTCGTCGGCGCTGCGCGCGAGCATGAGGATCGACAGCGTCGGATAGGTCAGGCCCATGCCGAAACCGCCGACCGCCCAGGTCGCGAAGATCACCGGCCACGGGGCGTCGAGCGCGAAGGACGCGGCGACCGCCGTGAGCGCGAGCACCAGCAGGCTCGACCCGATGAGCGGCAGCCGGTCGCGCACCGGGCCCGTCGCGGGGATGCGCGCCTGCACCTGCGAGGCGAGCGCCCACAGCAGGGCCGCGCCCGTCATCACCGAGCCCGCGGCGAAGGGCGAGAGCCGGTCGATGTGCACCAGGTACAGCGGCACGTAGATCTCCGCCGCGAAGAAGGCGCCGGCCATGAGCAGGTTCGCGAGCATGAGGCGCGGGATGCCCGGCCGCGCCGTCAGCGCGCCCGCGGGCAGCATGCGTCGGGTGGCGAAGAGCCCGATCGCGAGCCCGGCCGCCGCGACCGCGAGGAGGACCGCGCCGCCCTTCGGTGCCGCGAACTGCGCCACCGCCGTGCCCGCGCCCGCCGCCAGCGCGGCCAGCAGCAGCCCGCGGTCCGGCGGATCGTCGTTGCGGTAGGGAGATTCGTCGAGGTCGACGGTGGCCCGCAGCGTCGCCACCAGGGCCAGCAGGGACGGACCGGCGAGCCCGAGGAACACCCAGCGCCAGCCCACCGTGTCGGCCGCGAGGCCCGCGATGGCGGGGCCGACGAGCGACGGGACCACCCACGCCGTCGAGTACGCGGCGAAGACCTGTGGCCGCCCCTCCGGCGGCACCAGCCGGCCGACCATCGCGTAGAGCACCACGCTGATCAGGCCGGAGCCCAGGCCCTGCACGCCGCGGCCCAGGGCGAGCACGCTCATGCCCGGCGCGGCGCCCACGATCACCAGGCCCGCCGCGAACAGCAGCGCGCCCGCGATCAGCGGCGGTTTCACCCCGCTGCGGTCCACCCACGGCCCCACCCAGGCGATCGCGACGATCATCGCGGCGAAGGCGGCGCCGAACGCCACGGAGTACTCGGCGGTGGCGCCGAACTCCTCCGCGGCGCGCGGCAGCACGGTGCCCACGGCCAGGGACTCGAAGGCGGAGAAGGAGATCAGCGCGACGGACCCGATCAGGAACCAGCGCAGCCGGCCCCGATCGGAGACGGTCCGCACGCTCTCGTCGATGGTCATTGCTGGGACGCTAATACGTCGACCATGGTTGAGGTCAACCGGGAAAACCGGTTGATCGCAAAGGCCCGGAGCGGCATCGTGGAAAGGTGCATACCGACCTCAGCCCCCGCAGTCGCGTGCCCCGCATGCTGCGGCCGCTGCTGCGCCGGGACTACCGCCTCCTCTTCATCACCCTGCTCTGCGCGCTGACCACCGACGGCATGTGGCTGGTCTCCGTGGTGTGGCAGGTGATCGACATGGGCGGCTCGGCCACCAGCGTCTCGCTGGTCTCGGGCGCCGCCTCCATCGGCCTGCTCGTCTCCACCCTGGCGGGCGGCGTGCTCGCGGACCGGGTATCGCAGCAGCGCATCCTGTTCGTGCTGGAGCTGCTCAAGGTCGCGGTCATCGGCGGCATCGGCGCGCTGATCGTCGCCGACGCGATCACCGTGCCGATCCTCATGGCCGGCTCCCTCGCTCTGGGCCTGGTGTCGGGCTTCTACTTCCCCGCCTACTCCGCGCTGGTGCCCCGGCTGGTGCCGGCCGCCGAGCTGCTCGCCGTCAACGGCTATGAGTCCGCAGTCCGGCCCGCCGCCGCGATGGCCGTCGGCCCGGCGGTCGCGGCCTGGATCATCGCCGTCGCCGACCCCGGCGCGGCGCTGCTGGTGGCCGGCGCGATCTGCCTGTTCGCCGCGCTGTGGGTGGTCCGCATCCGGGTGCCGGAGCCCGACGGTGACGACGAGGCCGAGGAACCCGGCTCGCCGCTGCGCGACCTCTGGGAGGGCATCGGCTACGTGCGGCGGACCCCCTGGCTGCTCGCGACCCTGCTCTTCGCGAGCCTGATGGTGCTGGTCACCGTCGGCCCGATCGACGTGCTGCTGCCCTTCGCGATCAAGGACCAGGCGCACGGCGCCGCGAGCGAGCACTCGATGATCCTGGCCGCCTACGGCTTCGGCGGCGTGGCCGGCGCGCTGTTCATGGCGGCCCGGCGAATGCCCCGTAGGTATCTCACGGTGATGATGGGCATCTGGGGCGTCGCCTCGCTGCCGATGCTGGTCTTCGGCATGGCCGAGAGCGTCTGGCCCATGGTGATCGCCGGCTTCGTGCTGGGCGTGCTGTTCGAGGCGCCGGTGGTGATCTGGGGGACGCTGCTGCAGCGCCGGGTGCCGCGGCGGCTGCTGGGACGCGTCTCCAGCCTGGACTTCTTCGTCTCGCTGGTGTTCATGCCGTTGTCGTTCGCGCTGGCGGGCCCGGTGAGCCAGGCGATCGGCCTCACCGCCACCTTCGCCCTGGCCGCGCTGATCCCGATCCCGCTCGCGGTGATCGCCATCCTCGCCGCGCGGATGCCGCAGGACGAGCTGGAGCACCCGCTGCGCGACGACGACGTCGACGACCTCGATGAGGATCCCGACGGGGTGGGGCCGGCGTCGGCCGCCGACGCGGGGGCCCGCGGCGACGCGCCGGTTTCGCCGACCGTGAACGCTCCGCCCGGTGAGCGCACCGTCGGATAGGGTCGGACGTATGACGAGTGGGGTGACGAGCATCGAGACGCACGACTCGGCCGAGGCCGAGCGCCCCCCGCTGCTGCGCGAGGTGTTCGGCCGCGTGCTGCGGCAGGAGCGCACCCGCCAGGGCCGCACGCTCGCCGAGGTCGCGCGCGACGCCGGCGTCTCCACGCAGTACCTCTCCGAGGTCGAGCGCGGGCGCAAGGAGGCCTCGTCGGAGGTGCTCGGGAGCGTGTGCGATGCGCTCGGCGGCTCGCTGATCGAGTTCGTCGGCGGTGTGCACCGCGAGCTGCTCGGCGCGCGCCCGCGCCCGGTGGCGCTCGCCGCCGCCTGAGCTACTTCTTCTCGGCCGGCTGGTCCGCCGTGTCGGTCCCGGTGGGCTCGGCATCCGCTTCGGCCTGGGCCGCGGCTTCGGCCGCCTCGGCCTCCATCGTCGCGACGGCGTCCTTGCTGTAGCGCAGCAGGTGCGGGTGCACGGCCCGGAAGCCGCGGGCGCGGTAGGCGCGCAGGCTGCGGGTGTCGAGGTCCGGATCGTCGGCGATGGCCTGGGTGAAGTTGTCGTCGATGAGCACGGTGCCGGGCCGGGCCGCGCTGGTGAGCCGGGCGGCCAGGTTGACCACGCTGCCGAACAGGTCGCCGTAGCGCTGCAGCACCTCGCCGTACGCCAGGCCCACGCGCAGCTGGGGGAACTCGATCTCGATCACGTCGAGCTCGGGGTACTCGTGCGGGGCCTGCAGCTCCAGCGCGATGCGCGCGGCGGCCGACGGGTCGTCGGCCGCGAACATGACCTCGTCGCCGACCCCCTTGATGATGTGCCCGCCGCCGCCGTAGATCACCGCCTGCATCCGCGCCTCGAACGTCGAGACCAGCGTGTTCAGCTCCTCGACGGCGAGGCCGCGGCTCAGCCGGGTGTAGCCGACCATGTCGGCGAAGCCGACCGCCATCCGCGCGGTCAGCGCGTCCGCGTCCTCCAGGGTCACGAGCCGCTGCGTCGCGGTCGACAGGTGCCGCCGCCACACGTGCGACTGCAGGTTCTCCATCTTGTCGATGACCTGCGCGACCCCCGCCGACGGATCCTTCACCCCGGCGTCGCGGGCGTTGTCGAGATACATCTTCACGATGCTCGCCTGCCACTCGGCGAGGCGGTACATCGCCTGGCCGAGCGACTGCGCGCCGGGCACGACGGCTTCGCGCTCGACGACGTCGAAGGAGAACAGGTCCGCGAGGTCCTGGACGATGGCCACGTCGTCCTGCGTGAAGGCCTTCTGGTCGTCGTCGCGCAGGTCCGCGAAGCCGGCCGAGGTCCACCAGACGCGCAGGTCCTCCACGTCGATGCCGCCCTGCTCGGCGAGCTCACGGAAGGTGTACTTGCGTTCGCCCGGGAGAAGCAGAGCGTCGATGTCCAGATCTTCGGCGTCGCCCATACGACCACTGTATGGGGCATAGGCTGGAGGGGTGACGATCAGTGTGTTCGAGCTGTTCTCGGTGGGCATCGGCCCGTCGAGTTCGCACACCGTCGGGCCCATGCGGGCCGGTGCGGATTTCGCCGACGAGCTGCGGTCCTTCCCGTCGACGGTGCGCGCCGTGCACGTCGACCTGTACGGCTCCCTCGCCGCCACGGGGCGCGGGCACGGCACCTTCGTGGCCGTGCTCCTGGGGCTCGAGGGCAACCGGCCGGAGACCGTCGATCCCGAGTACGTCGAGAAGCGCGGGGCCGAGATCGAGGCCACCCGGACGGTGCTCTTCGCCGGGCGCGACGAGGTCCCGCTGTGCGCCGAGCAGATCGTGCTGCACCCGCTGACGGTGCTGCCGCGGCACACCAACGGGATCCGCTTCCGCGCCGAGCTCGCCGACGGTGGCGAGCACGAGGCCGTCTACTACTCCGTGGGCGGCGGCTTCGTCGAGCGGGAGTCCGGTGCCGAGACGGTGAATCCGCTGGCCGGCAGCCCCGGCGTTCCCCACGACTTCGACACCGCTGCTTCGCTGCTGGAGACCTGCCCGCGCACCGGTCGAACCGTGCCCGAGCTCATGCTGGAGAACGAAATCGCACTCCGTCGGGCCCGTACGGGCGAGGACGAGCACGTGGCGGAGCGCGAGGTGCGTGCCGGGCTGCTGCACATCTGGGAGGTCATGGAGGCGTGCATCGAGCGGGGCTTCCGCGCCGAGGGCATGCTCCCCGGCGGACTGGGGGTCAAGCGGCGCGCGCCGGGGCTGTACCGCCGGATCATCGATTCCGACGGTGCCGACGCGATGGACTGGCTCAACGTGGCGGCCATGGCCGTGAACGAGGAGAACGCGTGCGGCGGCCGCATCGTGACCGCGCCGACCAACGGCGCGGCCGGGATCGTGCCGGCGGTGCTGTACTACGCGCTCAAGTTCCGGCCGCATCTCGCGGAACGTCGCGAGGAGACGGTGTGCGACTACCTCCTCACCGCCGCCGCGATCGCCGTGCTCTACAAGCGACGGGCCTCGATCTCCGGCGCCGAGGTGGGCTGCCAGGGCGAGGTGGGCTCCGCGTGCTCCATGGCCGCGGGCGCGCTCGCGCAGGTCATGGGCGCCACGCCGGCGCAGGTGGAGAACGCCGCCGAGATCGGCATCGAGCACAACCTGGGCCTGACCTGCGACCCCATCGGCGGGCTCGTGCAGATCCCGTGCATCGAGCGCAACGCCATCGCCTCCGTGAAGGCCGTCAACGCCGCCCGCATCGCCCTGCACGGCGACGGCACGCACCGCGTCTCGCTGGATCAGGCCATCGAGACCATGCGCCAGACCGGCGCCGACATGCTGTCGAAGTACAAGGAGACATCCCTCGGCGGCCTCGCCGTCAACGTCCCGGAGTGCTGAACCGAAACCTGTCGGTCGCCCTCGCTAGGGTGGCGGCATGGACGTGCTGACGGTGGCTGCGGTGTGTTTCCGGGACGAGGCCGGGCGGGTGCTCACGGTGCGCAAACGGGGCACCGACGCGTTCATGCTGCCCGGCGGCAAGCTGGAGCCGGGGGAGGCCGCGATCGACTGTGCGGTCCGCGAGATCGACGAGGAGCTGGGTGTCGCGCTGACGACCGAGGACCTCACCCACTTGGTGTCCTGGCGCGGCCCCGCCGCGAACGAGGCGAACACCGACATCGAGTCCACCGTCTTCGTTACCGCGCTGCGCGTCGAGCCGCGGGCCGCGGCCGAGATCGCCGAGGCCCGCTGGCTGGACCCGGCCGACCACGGCGACGTCACCATCGCGCCGATGCTGGAGCAGTACCTCTTCCCGCGGCTGGCGGGCGCCCCCAGCGCATGAGGATCACCCAGCCCCAGGCGCGCCGGATCGCCCTCGCCGCCCAGGGCTTCGAGCCGGGCTTCGTCGGCGCCGCAGCGCCGACGATGCGGCAGGTGCAGAAGACGATCGACCGGCTCAAGCTCATCCAGATCGACAGCGTCAACGTGGTCGCCCGCAGCCAGTACCTCCCGGCCTTCGCGCGCCTCGGCGACTACGACACCACGCTGCTCGACCGCGCCCGCGACAAGAACCCGCGGCGGCTCGTCGAGGCGTGGGCGCACGAGGCCTCGCTGGTGCCGCCCGAGACGTGGCCGCTGCTGCGGCACCGTCGAACTGCGGACCGGGTGTCGCAGCGGTTCGCGAGCTACGACGCCCGTCACCCCGGCCAGCTGGACCGGCTGCGCGGCGCGCTCGCCGAGCTGCCGCCGATCACCGCCCGCGCGCTCGAGGCGCACCTGGAGCACGAGCAGGTGGTGGAGAAGACGCACTGGGGGTGGAACTGGTCGTCGGTGAAGGAGGGGCTGGAGGTGCTCTTCCACGCCGGCGAGGTCACCAGCGCCGGCCGCACCAGCCAGTTCGAGCGGCTGTACGCGCCCACCGCGTCGGTGCTGGGGGAGCTCGCCGAGCACGAGGTGTCCGACGAGGAGGCGTTCGTCGAGTTGCTGCGCCAGTCGGCGAAGGCGCACGGTATCGGGACGGTGCGCTGCCTGCGGGACTACTTCCGGCTGTCCACGGCGCAGGCGGCGCCCGCTATCGAGAAGCTCGTGGCCGCAGGCGAACTGATCCCGGTGGAGGCCGACTGGTGGGCCGGAACCGTCTACCTGCACGCGGAGGCCAAGCGTCCCCGGGCGATCGCGGCTCGGGCCTTGCTCTCGCCCTTCGACCCCGTCGTGTGGCAGCGCGAGCGCGCCGAGGCGCTGTTCGACTTCTTCTACCGGATCGAGATCTACACGCCCAAGGAGAAGCGGGTGCACGGCTACTACGTGCTGCCCTTCCTGTTCGGCGACCGGATCGTCGCGCGCTGCGACGTGAAGGCGGATCGCGCCGCCGGTGAGCTGCTGATCCACTCGACCTCGTGGGAGCCCGGTGGCCGTGACGCCGCGTCGGAGGCCGCGCTGGAACAGACCGTCGCCGAGATGGCCGCTTGGCTGGGCCTGGAGTCCTACCGGCTCTGACTATTCGGTGTGGTTCCGGGACCGGCGCTTCTTCGCGGCCGCTCGGAACCGATCCTCGAGCCGCAGCAGCGGGTACGCGATGACGAGCGCCACGAGTACGACGAGCACTTTCGCGACGAAGGGTGACGGGTCCATCCAGCGGACCACGGTCGACTTCACGATGTACACCGCCGCGACGATCGCGGGGACCAGGACGATCAGGTTCAAGGACAGACTCACCCAGTCGACGCCGCCGAGGAAGAGCGTGCCCATGTCCTTGCGGAGCGTCGTCGCATGCGCTCCGTCGGTCGGGGCGCCGCGTCGTCGCCGCAGCGCGATCACGGCCCGGTCGTAGCCGCGGGCGAGGCCAACGGTGGCGGCGATCGCGAGCACGATCACGGCGAGGGTCCACCAACCGGAGGGGATGGCGGAAGACGAGCCGAGCACCCAACTCGCAGCAGCATCGATCGCGACGAGACACGCTGCGAACACGAGCAGGTGGGCCGCCAGATAGACGATGCCGACCACGATGAACACCGGGATCGCGAGCAGACCCCAGGCTGCGAACCGATCCTTCTGCGATGCGAACCCCACAGCAGCAGTCTACGTCGAGTACGACAGTGTGCATCTGTCGATCAGTATTCGGTGTGAACCTCGGCGGTCGTGGTGATGGCCTCGAACACGCGGTACAGGGCGTGCGCGTCGGGCCGGTAGTGGCCGGGGTCGGGCGCCGAACGGCGCGAGGCGCCGTCCCACATCTTCTTGGTCACCGCGGCGTAGTCGAACCGGTATCCGGCCCGCGCGGCGACGAGCTGCAGCAGCGTCTTCGCGGCGCGCCCGTTGCCCTCGCGGAAGGGGTGGGCGCAGTTGAGGTAGGCGTACGCCGTCGCCGCGCGGTGCGCGTAGGCCCGCCGCGCGCTCTCGCCAGGCGCGGCCTGCGCGAAGGGCTGGTGGGGGAGCTGCAGGATCACGGTCGCGTCCGCGAGGTACCGCTCGATCAGCGCCGCCCCGAAGGTCTGGTCCCGCAGCCCCATGTCGTAGCGGCGGAACACGCCCGCCCACGGGTAGATCGCGCCGAACAGGGCGCGGTGGATCGCCACCAGATGCGCCCCGTCGAAGGTGGCGGGCACCGCGACGAGCCCGGTCTCGATGCCGTACTGCTGGGCGGCCCCGACCTCGAACTCCAGCTGCCGCAGCACGTGCGGATCGCGGATCCCGAAGCGGTTGCGCAGGATCCGCGTGCCCGGATAGAACGTGTCCGGGAAGTCGAGCGGCACGTCGATGCAGTCCGGCGGGCCGATGTCGGCGCCGGCGAGCGCGCGGTCGATCGCGGCGGCGACGTACTCGTCGAGGGTGACGGCGCCGTCCGCCAGCGCGAGCAGCCGTTCGGTGTCCAGGGGCGTCGGCGCCCAGCCCTCGAGCACGCTGTTGGCGATCGCCCCCATCACCGTCGCCCGATCCATCCCCGCAGCTTATCGAGACCGGCGCTCGTGAAACCGGCCGAATCCTGGCGTACGAGGCCGATATGGGCTTCGTAACGCCTGAATCGGCCGGTTTCACGACGGATTCAGCGGGTGATCTCGACCTCGCGGGTCAGATCCAGCAGGTCGAGGAAGGCGCGGTCGTGCGAGACGACGACGAGCGCCCCCTCCCACGACTTCAGCGCCTCCACCAGCAGCTCCACCGACGGGACGTCGAGATTGTTGGTCGGCTCGTCCAGCGCCAGCAGCGACGGTGCCGGGTCCCCGAGCAGGGCGATCGCCAGGGCGAGCCGCAGGCGTTCGCCGCCGCTGAGGGTGCTCACGATCCGCTCCGACTGCCGCCCCCGGAACAGCATCCGCGCCAGTGCGGCGTGCGCGTGCTGCGCGTCGAGGTCGGGATGGGCGTCCCGGACCGCGTCGAGCAGCGAGCCCTCCTCCGCGGGCCCGAAGCGGACGTCCTGCGGGACGTAGCCGATCACCGTCGGAGGCTCCGCGGCCCGGGCGGCGGCGATGGCGCGGCGCAGCACCGTCGTCTTGCCGGCGCCGTTGGGGCCGACGAGCGCGATCCGCTCCGGACCCACGACCTGCAGCGGACCGTCGTCGAGCTGGAGGCGGTGCACGCCAGGCCCGGGCTCGGGCATGGCGATGCGGACCGAACGGTCGTCGCGGACGCCCTCCCGGGCCTGGTCGAGGGCGTCGCGCGCGGAGTCGACGCGGTCCTCGTGCAGGCCGCGGTGCTTGCCGGCGGAGACCTCGGCGGCGTTCTTCCGCAGGCCCGCGATGATCTTCGGCACCCGCTTCTCGGCCTCGGCCTTCGCGGCGAACCGCGCGCGACGGTCCAGCTTGATCTGCGCCTCCACCAGGTCGCGATGTTGCGCCTTGAGATCGACCTTCGCCGAGGTCACGGCCTGCTCCGCCGCCGCCTGCTCGGCGTCGAGCACCTCGCGGTAGTGCGAGTAGGGCCCGCCGAACACCCGGACGGACCCGCGATAGAGCTCGACGGTCGAGTCCATGCGTTCGAGCAGCGTGAGGTCGTGGCTGACCACCACGGCCGTGCCGGCGAACCGCTCCAACGCCTCGGTGAGCAGGCCGCGGGCGCGCTCGTCGAGGTTGTTCGTCGGCTCGTCGAGGAGCAGGGTGTCGGGCCGCAGCAGCAGCTGACCTGCGATGGCGAGCAGGGTGGCCTCGCCGCCGGACAGCGTGCCGACGGTGCGGTCCAGGGCCCCGAGCCGCAGGCCCAGGCCGTCGAGGACGGCGGTCGCGCGCTCCTCGACGTCCCAGTCGTCGCCGACGGCCTCGAAGTCCTCGGGTTCGGCCGAGCCGCCCTCGATGCGGCGCAGCGCGGCGACGGCGCCGCCGATGCCCAGCGCGTCGGCGAGGGTGTCCTCGGGTCGGGCCTGCGGGTGCTGCGGCACGTAGCCGACGACGCCCGTGCCGCTCACCGAGCCCGCCGTCGGGGTGATCCGACCTGCGAGGATGCGCAGCAGGGTGCTCTTCCCGGCACCGTTGGCGCCGACCAGCGCGGCGCGTCCGGCGGGGATGGTGAAGCTCAGGTCGTCGAAGACGACGGTGCCGTCGGGCCAGCGGAGGGAGAGTGCGGAGACAGCGAGAGAGGTAGCCATGAATGCTCCTTGAGGTCGTCAGGGGCCGCGACGGGTGGAGTGGTCACACCGGGCGTGCGGCAGGGCCGAGGACGTCTCAGGACAGCATGGCGATGAGTGTAGACAAAGGTGCTTGCGCTTCGCACCGGAATTTCCGGGGGAGTGCGGTGTGATCTGCGTCCCACTCCGCCCCGTGGTGCTTGTGCGGCGCGCGGTGTGTGGTGCTACTTTCAACACATGTCCGGGAGTCTTGAGGCCCATCTGCGCGTCGGTTATGAGACCGTCGCGCTGGGCTGCCGTCTCCCCATGGTTCGCGTGCACTGTCGAATGTGTTGCTGCTGAGCGTTCCCGCTCGCAATTCCGCCGGCCCTTCCATCTGGGCTGATCCGTTCGACAACTCCATTCCACGCCAGCGCCCGGGGTAGCCCCGGAGGTCGCGGCGTACGCACACACTTCGAGGAACCATGACCGTCGTTGATCTCCCCGCCGTTTCCCCCACCCGCGC